>CALKJE010000053.1 GCA_937995675.1 uncultured Saprospiraceae bacterium | reverse complement strand
AGGGATTTCTAGTGAAAAGGTGTAGTTCCAATTAAACCTGAATTGGACATACAGTTACAAAGATGCATTATTTCTTGGAATAATCAAAAAAAATAAGCAATTTTGGAAGCTTTTTCAAAAAATCAGATATCCCTTAAATCTTATAAGATTTGGTGGATCGTTCAAAACACCTTTCTTCTTCCTGATTGGCAGCAATTTACAAAATTATTTTTAGTTAAATTATTTTTTTAGGAGTATAAAATTTTTCTTTTCTGTTTTGCAAAAAAAAAGCAAAAAGGGAACAAAAAAGCCCGATAAATGGTCATTTATCGAGCTTTTTAAAAAATTATTTTTCTTTTTTTTATCCCATTTCGGATTTAACTTCCGTTACTTCTGGAACCATTCTTTTCAACATTCCCTCAATTCCAGATTTCAAGGTTACGGTAGAAGAAGGACATCCGCTACAAGAACCTTGTAAGATTACCGTCACTACTCCTTTATCAAAAGATTTGAACTCTATATTTCCACCATCCATCTCTACGGCTGGTTTTACGTAAGTTTCGATGAGCTCTTTGATCTTAGCAACGATGGCTACCTCTTCTTCAGAATAATCGTAGCTAACACCTCTTTCTGCTTCAATCTTTTCCATCGCCTCTGTAAAACCATCTTTTATCATTGGCTTTTCTGCTTCGATATAGGCTTTGATAAATGCTTTGGCAGGCAACATAATATCTTCCCAAGCATAGTTAAATTCCTTGGTAATTGTTACGAAGTTATTGCTGATGTATACTCCTTTCACATAAGGTAATTCAAAAATTTCCTTTGCCATTGGAGACCATTCGATGGCCAGTTCTTCTTCTCTAAAATCTGCCGTACCTCGATAAAGCATTCGATTGGTAACGAATTTTAATGATTCTGGATTTGGCGTTTGCTCAGTATATAACATTACTGGACTTTTAGTGGTCGTATCTTCCATTTTTATCTATTTTCTTTTTTATAAAAAATTGCGTGTTGAACAACTTTATTGAAGTTGTTTAATAATTCGAAAAGAAGGCGAGAACTAGAGAAAATTGTTCAAGTCGAGCCTCTTTTTTAAGTGCATAGCCGCGCTATGGACGAAAAAAAAGGCGATGAGTTGAATAATTTAATCAGTTCGCAGTCAATTTTTGAGTTTTTAAACAACTTCTTTACAAAAGTAACACAATTTAAAACCATCTGGTTGTAAATTTAACGTCAGAACTTCGTAAGCTGTTCAAGAATATTCTTTTTCTACAAATAAAATCGTCAGTATCGCAAGTATCATTTGCTCAATCTTCATCATGTCAGACCATCTTCTTTGATTAAATCCTTATACGTTTTAAAAACGTTCATTCCCTTTTTGCTAAAATAATTTGCTACCCATTTTTTGGGTCGATCACTGGTCACCATTACAAAATCTCCTCCCCAAGCACCTAATGATTTAATCTCCCCAGAAAAATCAGAGAAATATAAATCCTTCGCGCACTCAATTTTTAAAGTACGACTGACCAATTTTTCGTGTGTGTTTATGATTTCTTCAAACTCAACTAACGTTTTAGCATTTAACATTTCATTGGTCAAAGAGCTGATTTCAGCAATCTCTTTTGAAAGCGTTTTTTGAATTTTTCGATACCGTTGTATACCTTCTCGACTATTTTGTTTTTGATTTAAATACACGAAATATATGTGATCCGAAAATACTGGAGAAAAAGATACCGACTCAACCACCGGACCGGGCAACTGATAAAGCAGTGCTTGATTCGCATTCGCGCATGCGAGATCATAACCGGAGCCACCAAAAGTTTTCGCTAATAATTCATAAGGATCCACTTCTGACCATTTAGCAATCATTGCAATTAGTGTTGAACTCGTACCTAATCCCCATTCCCTTGGAAAACTCAGTTTTGTTTTTACAATAGATACCTCGTTTATTTTCTTAGTAAGAAAATTTGGATTTAAGTGTTGTATGTTGGTGAGAATTTCTGTGAGACGACGAGCAATTTCGGGATCTGTATTTTCTGCAGAGCTAAAATCTTTTTTGGAAAATCGACCTTCGAACCAACAAGTCTTATCACTATCAAAGCTCTGCCAATCAAAAAACGTTTTTGCTGGTTCCTCCGACCAAACTTCCATCATTTGTCCAGGATGAGTCGGAACAGCTAATGCGATCGCTCCATCCAAAACAAAATATTCACCAGTGAGTAATAGCTTACCATTGGCGCTGAAATATTGTGGGTACATGGACAAATTTGATCAATGATTTTTTAGAATCGAATGAAACTGTTTATTTACTACTAACCGGTCTTTCTTGAGTGCGTAAACCATCTAGATAATTTTGTACCGCTGTAAATGAAACCACTTTATCTGCAAAATAATTAGTGGACTCTTTTTTCTCTTCCTCTGTTGCCCCGAGGTGATTTAAAATATTTAGCAGATGCATTTTCATGTGTCCCTGCTGAATACCGGTAGTTACCAATGATCTGATGGCCGCAAAATTTTGAGCCAATCCTGTCGCTGCCACGATTTTCATAAGTTCTTCTGCTGATGGATTATCTAATAATTCCAACGAACGACGAGCCATTGGATGTAATTTAGTCAGTCCACCCACGGTACCTAATGCAAGTGGTAGATCTAACCAAAATTTAAACACCCCATTTTCTACACTACAATAACTGAGACTTCTATATTGTCCATCTCGAGCTGCATAAGTATGTCCACAAGCTTCGACGGCTCTAAAATCATTAGCCGTTGCCATTACCACAGCATCGACACCATTAAAAATTCCTTTGTTATGCGTTGCTGCGCGATAAGCATCTACGCGAGCAATTTTTATAGCGCGACAGAATTTTTCGGCGAAAGCCTGCGCATCCATTTCGTCAGAGAAATTTCCTAACGCACTTACAGGACAAGTAACACTACATCTTACTAAACATTCCGGTGTATAATTAGAAAGGATCGCCATTACAACTTCCAAGTCTTTTTCGTTTTCTGGAATATTAGGATGATTTTCTATAAAGTCTTTTAGTGTATGACCGAAAGCTTCTAAAACTGAGTTTATAAAATTGGCTCCCATCGAATCACAAGTCTCAAAATCTACTTTCAACTGATAATAGTCATCATCTAGATGTCGCATATCAAGTAGCTTTATATCAAGTATGCCACCACCTCGCTTTTGCATATTGTGGGTGATGTGTTCAACATCATTGCACAATCTTTCTTTTAGATCACCAAAAAGTTGTTGTAGTCGTTGATAATTACCTGACCAAGTAAAATGAACCTGTCCTACTTTTTTGGTACTTAGAACAGTCGCCGTAAAACCTCCTCTTACTGACCAATATTTAGCTGCACTAGAAGCTGCCGCTACTACCGAACTTTCCTCCGTCACCATCGGTACGCAGTAAGTCTTGCCATTGATAATAAAATTAGGAGCTACTCCATAAGGGAGGTAGTAATTACTAATTGTATTTTCGCTAAATCCATCTAAAATCTTTTGTTGATCTTCATTACTATGCCAGTAACTCATCAACTCTCGCATTACGCTTTCAGGGTCTTTGAAAAAATTCTCAACGATCCAGCGCAGTTTTTTCCTTTTAGATAGTTTGGAAAATCCAGAAATGGACTTTTTCATATTTCACTCATTTTTACCTTTAAAAAGGCTTTCGCTAAGGCAAGACCATCTACCTGAGATTGGACATAATTGCACAAATCCTGATAGTCACCTCTTGCATATTTAAGAAAGCCAGAGGCTTGTCCGTACACACAAGATAGATTTAATTTATTAATTAAATAATAGCCATCAAGAAAGTTCTTTACTCCACCAGAAATAATTACTTCATTGCAAACCATTTTTTCGCCTAATTCTTCCTTTATTTTATTGACCATTGAGACCATTTCTTCGGCACTATGCCCAATTTTAGCAAGCGCTTCAAATGTTTTTTGCTTTTCAGGGTTGCTACGTAAAAGTTCTAGCATCGCAAAATTAGTTCCGCCACTCGCTGCAAAGTCGACTGCTGCCAGTGGAAGCTGAAATAATGCTTTCATACTAGCATATCCCATTCCTTGTCCAACCTCTTTTACAATAACTGGTCGATCCGCAATACTTAAATATTTTTCAATTGTTTGTAAAGGAGGTTGTGTAAAACGATCTCCTTCTGGTTGCAACCATTCTTGAAAAGGATTTACATGAATTATTAATCCATCTGCCCTTAACTTATCCAACATTCTAAAAACCTTCTCCGCCTGATCATTGATAAGCAATTGCTCTAATTGGGCAATTCCCAAATTAGCGTATAAGGGCAAGTCATCTCCCATGATAGGACGGATGTCAAAATCTTTGAGATATTCATCACTATTTAATAATCCTCGGCAAGATCCGAGTCCCATGCCCATTCCAAAATCCTTACAGGCTCTAGCCAGGTTATGGTTAATGGTTCGAGCCAATTCTGTTCCTCCAGTCATGGAAGAAACCCAAATTGGATGATGCATTTCTTTTCCTAAAAATACGGTCGGCTGAGTAGCTTCACTAGGATGTGCTGCTAGTAATGGTTCATAATAGAATCTAGCATCTAATGAATCTGTTTCGACCTGAGACCGAAAAGCTAGTTCAATATGATCACGCTTTCGACTAGTCGCGTTTGGATCTTCATCCTGAGGTAAAATATCCTGTTCCTTTAAATTCATATAACTATTTACCAGAGCTGATGTTTGTTTATAAAATTTTAGTAGTATGATCTACTTACGAAATAAAAACAGTAGCCTTCGCAAATAGTTTAGCATATATTAAGAGCTGGTCTAAACTTCCATTAATTAGCTGCAATTGGCAAATTTGGACAAGCTCTAAGGTATAAAGGTATCAAAGCCCGGACGAATAAATGCTGCATGTAGTGGAAATATTTTTTGAATCTTTCCACTCAAACGACTCAAGGCAGCTAAATGGTCTAATATCTTATCTTCTTGGCCGGTCATTTCTTTGCTAACCTGCTCCCAAGCCTGGATACTTTTCTGAATAAAAAGCATGGTAATTTTAGCGCAACCATTCGCATGACTTTGAGACTTGTCATCTTGGGTTTCCTCAAAATCATTATTCAATCCGCTAATGGCTCGCCGGACTTTAGCTTCAATTAGACAATGATACCATTGTATCACTTCCAAAGCATCGATATATTGGATGTTCTTTTCCTGGGCATTTTCAATACCCATTTCCGCATTTTGTGCATGTATAACAGTGGTCTCTTCTATTTCTTTAGCATTTACTGTTAACCATACGGTCACTTGACGTCGGTAAGCCCCTGCCAAAGCAATCACTTCCTCGTGATGTGCCGGTAGTATGGGATCTTCTAATTCTACTTCTTTCGCATCTGCTACCAATTGATTCCAATTCATACCATTGGCATCTGCTTCATTTTTTAGAAGGCTCATCGTTTTTTCAAACTTGGCGGTAAGTTCTTGTATAAACTCTTCCGCATCCGCTTCGCCCCAATCCTTTTCTTGATCAGCAGGATCAAAGATTTCACAATGTTTAGTAAACGAGCAGTGTTCGCACCACCGATCGCAGTAGACATAAATTTCTGGTATAAGCTCTTTTTTACTCATTAAAAAAATACAATAATGTGGTGGAAAATATTGGGGTAATAGAAAGCTGAGAAAATTTAGAGATGATTGAGTTGATTTCAGCTATTAATAAAAGAATAAAATTAGACATTCTTTTAACAGTATAAAATACCCAAAGGGGACTATTTTAAGAATAGTGATTTTTAATCAAGTGGTAAAAATCACTAAAAAATCAATGCTCTAAAAAAAATGTGCGAAAATTACACTGATTATCAGCTACTTACAAAACTACTTTTCTATCTTTTGCCAAAATTTCTTGTTTTTTGGAATAAAGAGTACTAACTTTGCACACCGATTGAAAAGAAGGCGTTTTAGCGTCTATTCCGGACAGTCTTTTTTCTTCAATTTTCACAAAAAATTATAAAAGTGAATACATTAAGTTACAAAACCAAGTCGGCTAAAAAGGAAGAGGTGGAGCGCAAGTGGTTTATCGTAGATGCGGAAAATCAAGTAGTAGGGCGTATTGCCTCTCAGATTGCCCACATTTTACGTGGAAAACACAAGCCAAGCTACACTCCACACGTAGATTGTGGTGATAATATCATCATTATCAATGCTGGTAAGATCAGATTTACAGGAAACAAGTGGGACAAGAAAACCTACCTTTCTTACTCTCTTTACCCAGGTGGTCAAAAAAGTACTACAGCGAAAGAGTTAGCTGCTAAAAAGCCACACGCAATTATCGAAAATGCGGTACGTGGAATGTTACCTAAGAATAAATTAGGTCGCGCAATGTTTAAAAAATTATATGTGTACGAAGGAGCCGAGCACGGCCACGAGGCACAAAAACCTGAACCATTAAAATTTTAATTCATGGAAATGATTAATGCGATTGGGAGAAGAAAAGCTTCTGTAGCCCGAGTTTACCTTACTAAAGGAGATGGCAACATCAAAATCAACGGCAAAGACTACAAAGAGTATTTTCCCCAGATTCATATTCAAGCGACTATTACGGATCCATTCCGCACAGTA
The DNA here is from genome assembly GCA_937995675.1 of uncultured Saprospiraceae bacterium. Classification (GTDB taxonomy): domain Bacteria; phylum Bacteroidota; class Bacteroidia; order Chitinophagales; family Saprospiraceae; genus JALZUU01. The sequence goes on along the minus strand of CALKJE010000053.1, from coordinate 8,851 downwards.
GAAGCTGAAAATATTTATGATCTTAATGTAAACGTAAACGGTGGTGGCTTTAAAGGCCAAGCTGAAGCAGTTCGTATGGCTATTGCCAGAGCGCTGGTAAAACTAAACGAAGAATTTCGTGTACCGCTTAAAGAACGTAAATATCTGCGTAGAGATGCGCGTGTTGTTGAACGTAAAAAATACGGTAAGCCTAAAGCGAGAAAGAGCTTCCAGTTCTCTAAGCGTTAATCGCTTTTGTAATTGGTTTTTTCTTTTACGTTATTTATTTAATCCAAATCTTATAAAATAAAATGGCACAGCCAACATATAAAGAACTATTAGATGCAGGTGTACACTTCGGCCACCTGAAGAAAAAGTGGAATCCTAAAATGCAGCCTTACATTTTCATGGAGCGCAAAGGTATCCACATTATTGACCTCAACCGAACATTGGATTCATTAGACCAAGCAGCTAGCGCTGCTCGTCAGATTGCTCGTTCTGGTCGTAAAATCCTTTTCGTTGCTACTAAAAAGCAAGCTCGTGAAATCGTAGCTAAAGCAGCAAGAAGCGTAGAAATGCCTTTCGTAACTGAACGTTGGTTAGGAGGTATGATGACGAACTTCGCAACGATCAAGAAATCCGTTAAGAAGATGAACAACATCGACAAGATGTTGGCAGATACTAACGTAACAAGCGTAACCAAGAAGGAACGTCTTACCTTAACCCGTGAGCGTAACAAATTGGAAAAAGTACTCGGTGGTATCGCAAATCTGAACAGAATTCCAGGTGCAATCTTCATTATTGACATTAGCCACGAGCATATTGCTCTAGCTGAAGCCAAGAAATTAGGAATGCGTACTATCGCAATGGTAGATACCAATTCTGATCCTAACACAGTGGATTTCCCGATTCCTGCTAACGATGATGCTTCTAAGTCTATTACCGTGATTACTAACACGATCGTAGATGCAATCCGTGAAGGTTTGAAGGAGCGTACTAATAGCAAGAACGAGAAAAAAGCGGCGGAAGCTAAGCAATAAATAGTCAAAATAGATAGAGAGGAAACTCTAAGACTTGTTTCCTCGTTACCTATGATGAATCATTATTTTAAAACTTAAAAAAATTTTAGAAGTGAAAATATCAGCTGCTGATGTAAAAAAATTACGGGACAAAACAGGTGCCGGAATGATGGATTGCAAAAAAGCACTCGTCGAAGCAGACGGGGATTTTGATAAGGCAATGGAAAATCTACGTAAGAAAGGTCAAAAATTGACTGAGAAGCGTGCAGATCGTGCTGCTAACGAAGGTGTAGTAATCGCTAAGACTTCCCATAACCGTAACAACGGTATCGTTGTTCGACTGGGTTGTGAAACTGATTTCGTAGCTAAGAATGCAGATTTCGTAGCGCTTGCAGACAAGATTGCGGACATCGCACTTAAGGGCTTACCTGATTCTACAGAAGATTTACTAGCATTATCTTTCGATGATAAACTAACTATCGGAGATAAAGTAGTAGAACAAACTGGAGTAATCGGAGAAAAATTAGAGATTAGCAAATATGCTAAACTTCAAACTGCTGCTGGCGAAGGTCAAGTACTTCCTTACATCCACATGGGACACCGTGCAGGAGTAATCGTAGCCGTTAACCTTGAAGGTCCAGAATATATTGAGCCAGGCAAAAACGTTGCTATGCAAATCGCAGCAATGCGACCTATTGCTCTAGACAAAGATCAAGTTGATCCAACAATTGTAGAAAAAGAGATTGAGATCGGAAAAGAACAAGCACGCCAAGAAGGCAAGCCGGAAGCAATTTTAGAAAAGATTGCTATGGGTAAGCTAAATAAGTTCTACCGTGAACAAACTCTACTCAACCAAGATTATGTCAAAGGAAACAAAGAGTCCGTGGCTGCATATCTTAAGTCAATTAACGACAAATTAACCGTTACTGACTTCAAGCATATAGAACTTGGATAAGATTTTGATTTAAGAAGAAGCGAATTAATTATAATTCGCTTTTTTTTTGTCCTTTTTTAAAATCATTCTTTAAATCATCTTTATAATGGCTAAATATAAAAGAATTTTACTCAAACTAAGCGGAGAGTCTCTAATGGGAGACCAGCAATTTGGGATCGACTTTAAAATGTTGAAACACTATGCATTGCAAGTTCAACAATTGGTAGAAAAAAATATTGAAGTCGCAATTGTAATTGGTGGCGGAAATATTTTCAGAGGTATGCAAGCAGAAAAATCCGGAATGGATCGCGTGCAGGGAGATTATATGGGAATGCTAGCAACCGTCATGAACGGAATGGCGCTACAAAGCGCATTAGAAGGTATCGGCGTTTTTACACGACTTGTTACCGCAATTGAAATGCAAGCTATCGCAGAACCTTATATTCGACGAAAAGCAATCAGACACCTTGAAAAAGGCCGTGTGGTTATTTTTTCTGGAGGAACGGGAAGTCCATATTTTACGACAGATTCAACGGCGGCGTTACGTGCTAATGAAATCGATGCAGACGTTATTTTGAAAGGTACTCGAGTAGATGGAATCTATACAGCAGATCCAGAAAAGGATAGCACCGCTACTAAATTTGATAAATTATCTTTTGCGAAAGTAATTAGCTTAGGACTGAGTGTCATGGATATGACAGCCTTTACACTATGCCAAGAAAATAATTTACCAATCATTGTTTTTGATATCAATGATACTCAAAACCTAATGCGGATTATCGAAGGAGAGCAAGTAGGAACATTAGTTGAAGGATAAATAATTAATTTAACCATGTTTAGATAATTAACTAAAATTACATTTTTATGAAAAAATTGTTAATTAGTTAGTTGGTTTCGTATTACGCAATGCTAACGCGGCATAGACGATGCAAAAAAAATACTGAAAATAAAAATGTCCATCTCTAATAATTAGAGATGGGCATTTTCATTTTGCTTTTCTTAGTATTCTCTAAAAGCAATCGTCGCCATACTTACCTTGGTTCCTTCGCACGAAAGAATTTGGTTAGCGCAAGCTTCCATAGTTGCTCCGGTCGTCATTACATCATCTACCAATAGAACGTGTTTTCCTTTCAGAATTTCAGGTTGATTTACGGCAAAGGCTTTGGCCACATTGGCAAGTCTTTCTGAATGAGACTTATGCGTTTGTGTATCCGACATTTCTAGTCTTTTCAATGCATACGGTGCTCGTGGAATCTGCATTTCATCGGCCAGTCCTTGTGCAAAAACATCGCTTTGATTGAATCCTCTTTTTTGTTTTTTACGAGGATGTAATGGCACTGGAACAATCAGATTTACTTGAGAAAAATATGGAGAGGATTTTAACATTCGACCATACATATTTCCTAACTTGATACCGACACTTCTTTTTCCATTATATTTAAATTTATGAATCAGTTTTTGTGTCCTTCCTTCTTTTGTAAAATAATATAATGCAGCACCAGCATCAATCGGAATTCGTCCCCAGAACCTTTCGGTAAATGGATTCTCTCGATCTAAATGGAATTTTGTTTTTGGTAAATGATATTGACAAGGCAAGCAAATTACGCCGCCATGTACCGGTGTATTTTGATCACAAGCAACACAAAGATTAGGATAAAAAAGACCAATAAAATCTTTAACAAACGGAAGGGTAGTAATCATAGTGTATCATTTTTGAAAAGCAAAAGAGACTATTGAAAAAGGTACTAAGCAACCTGTGTACTCAATTAGGCGAAAAATTTTCAAGGGCAAGCGCAAATTCAACTTCAAAATCAAACACTTCTATCGTATTTTCCTTAAGAGGTACCTTTTGTCATGCTTTAGGCAGTCTTGTGAGATAGAATTATTTTTCCGTAAAAACATTGTTTTTCACCTAGCAGCTTTTGCCTTTGAAGTTGAAAATAAGCAACTTAAATCGCTTGTTTATCGCAAAACAAATTTTCCCACTAAAGATAGAAAAAGATTGGGCATAAAAAAACGCCTGTTCAAACTTTCGCTGAACAGACGCATCAAAACAAAACGAAAAACCAACTTTAAACAAGTTTTTTTTATTACTATAATAGTAACTAAGCAGCCTCATATTTTGTTGTGACTCAAGTGTTAATGAAATCCTAACAAAACTTTAAATTACTTACCTACTTATAGTCTCATTCAATTTAATTGATTGATTGTCAATTAATTATCAAACATTCATATTAGTGTCATCTTTGCTCTGCCTTTAGTTTGACTGGGATCTCTTTAATTTTTCCTTTTCTATTAACTGTTACGTTCAAGACATCTCCAACCTTTGCACTACCCACTACTTCTTGTAATTCAGGAACTGTTTTTATTGGGCGATCATTAACTGCGGTAATTATATCTCGTGGCAAAATACCAGCATAAGAAGCAGCCCCACCATCCGCTAATCCTTCCACAAATACACCTTGTGAAATATCAACTCCCAATTCATTAGAAAGCTCTGCATCCATTTGATTGATACTAATACCAAGATAAGCACGCTGGAAACTACCATATTGAATAATATCATCTACAATCTTTCTCATCATATTTACTGGAATTGCAAAAGAGTATCCAGCATACGAACCCGTCTGGGTTGCAATCGCTGTATTAATTCCTAATAATCGTCCAGAAGCATCTACCAATGCACCACCACTATTTCCTGGATTTACTGCTGCATCTGTTTGAATAAATGATTCAATTCCACCACGATCTCTGATAATGTTTATGTCTCTACCTTTAGCAGAAATAATTCCTGCTGTTACCGTTGAAGTTAGATCAAAAGGATTACCTACTGCCAAAACCCATTCACCCACCTGCGCTTTATCTGAGTCGCCATAGCTAAGTGTTGGCATATTGGTCGCATCAATCTTAATCACCGCCATATCTGTTCCTGGATCCGTTCCAATTAGCTTTGCTTTGTAGGTACGATTATCATAGGTCGTTACTTCTAGTTCATCTGCAAAACTAACCACGTGATTATTTGTAACAATATATCCATCTGCAGAAATAAAAACACCTGATCCAGCGCCTGATTGTGGCCGGGAGTTCCCAGGAAAAAAGTCTTCCCCAAAAAATCCTTCGAATGGGTTACTCTGGCTATTACCTCGAGAGGATTGCGCTCCGGCCGTAGCTTTTATGTGAACCACCACTGGCATCGCTTTTTTCGCCGCATCCGTAAAATTCCCAGGAAAACTGCTAAGCGTTGGACTTTGATTGAGTAAACTTACCTGTCGAGACAGGTTCTGTGGTGCTGATTCGAGATTCGACTGGTTCGTGTACTTGATTCCACCAAATGCAATCAAACCACCGATAATACCAGCGAAAATGAATGAAAGAAAATTTTTCATAGTCGCGATTATTTTTCAAGAAAATCAGTCCAAGTATGCACTTGAGACAATTCCCTGTTAGTAAATTAGGATTAAATTAAAAATACGGACTGGCTAGAGAACATTGGCTCTATCGTTTCGTACAAGAAGATAACTTTCAGCGATTTATTTTTGTTATGATAAACATAATTTTTAACAGGATATTAACACCCTGAGAGTCGTATAAGTCCCCTTGTTGATAACTTAATTCATAAGTCTTGTAAGATTATTTTAAAATCATCCAGCTAATTGCTGTATCTTTGTAGTAGATTTAGGGTATAGAAAGTCTATATGCCTTAGACATTAAGTCAAAAGAATAATATTTTTTATCACTTTGGTGAAATGGATAAATTAATTCATGGAGCAAGCGGACTGAGGGAGTATTTACTACCTGAGACGCCACTCGAAAAATTTTTCTTAGAAGATCCTCCCTTTCTCAAGGGACTGATGTGGGGTACCCCTCGCTTTGGTCACCCTGAAGGTAAAATCGTCTACCATATTCGTGAGGTACTTGATAACGTGGAGAAGCTAACCCTTTCTGACGAAGATCGAACTCGACTGCGCATTATTACTTTTGTTCATGACACCTTCAAATATGAAGAACACAAGGGAAGTCCTCGAGACTGGAAACGACATCACTCTATTTTAGCTAGACAATATTTAGAAAAACATTATGATGATCAAGTAGTCCTAGACATTATTGAGCTACACGACGAAGCTTATTATTGCTGGAGATTATTTCAAATTTACAGCCAATCCACACAAAGCAATCTCCGCTTAAAGAAGCTTGTTGACCGATTGGGTGAAAACATGCAACTCTATTATCTATTCTTCAAATGCGATACCTGCACTGGTGATAAAAACCTTGCTTCCCTCTACTGGGCAGAAGAAAATTTGCCTGGAATTACCATTACTCCGCTTTAGTTTTTATTGCTGGTTTGCCTGTTAGTTGGTTGGCTTGTTTGCTTGCTTCCCTCTTTCGTATTCCATCTTTATTTATCTTTTCACTTTAAGAAGTTTTGAAAAATTTTATATTTTTTTTCAAAAAAAACATAATTATCATTTTTCACTGATAATCAGTCAGTTACGTCTATTTTTGTTTTCATTTTCTTGTAGAATTTTTATTTTTTTTCAACTTTTTTTTAAGAGTGGGAACTAATTTTTTTCTTTCTAAGTTAATTAGTTCAGACAGTAATGTCTGAAAGGCCGAAATATTTACTGTTTTGGTATTTACTAACCTTATATTATCTTTATCATGTTAACCACAACCAACATCAATTTGGAGAAGGAAAAGCAAGCTAGGATTTTTGACCAGGAGTTTTATCCTCAAGCGGATGCACTGTTCAGTTTTGCTTACGGTTTGACCCGTAACGAAGCGGATGCTAGTGATCTGGTTCAAGAAACTTATTTAAAAGCTTTTCGCTTCATTGACAGCTACTTGGAAGGTACAAATGCCAAGGCGTGGTTATTTAGGATATTGAAAAATGCCTTTATTAATAACTATCGCAAGAAGAGCAAGCGACCTACTCAGGTGGACTTTGAAGACTTGGTGAACATTCACCAAGAAGAAGACACTGCTTTGAATAGCTATGTCGATCTGCGAGAAGATGTCTACGAAAGAATCATTGGTGACGAAGTAACCATCGCCATCAGCAATCTATCTGTAGATTATCGAACGGTTCTTTTGCTTTGCGATATTGAAGGTTTCACGTATGAGGAAATCTCTAAGATCATTGATATTCCAATTGGTACGGTTCGATCTCGATTGTTCCGTGCTAGAAATTTGCTCAAAAAGGAGCTAAGCGCTTACGCACAATCTCTCGGTTTCGAGGACAAGCGTAAGTAATCAAATCCTTTTTATTGTTAATAATTTTCAGAATAACAGGAGCATGATCGGTTCAACTAAAAATTCACAGACTTTTTGCCAGACCAGTACCCACTGGTCTGGCTCTGTGTGTTGGTCAGGTTGCTGTTCGGTGGTCAATGGGACCAGTCCCAGTTTGCTCTCCGAAGCTCCATGCTTATTTCTGAGTAATTTTAAAACTTTTTAATTATGATAACTCAAAAGAATAATCAGGAATTAGTCCGGAAAGTAAACATGTATCTCGATAACGAGCTGACACCGGAAGCTGAAAGAGCTTTATTAAGAGAAATTCAAGGCAACCCCGCCTATATGCAAATCCTGAGTAAAGAAAAGTCCTTTAGAGAGTTTATCAAAAGTCGTGTTCAACGCAAAAAAGTTTCGCCTGCCCTGATCCAATCGATCAAAGACAAAATCAACATCTAGCTAGTATTTATTTTCTGTAAGGAGTTGTTCCTCAACTCCACGGTGGTAGAGCCTGTTAAAATTTAACCCTTTGGGCTAAAAACACCTTTTAACAAGCTCTAATCGGATTCGTAAATTCTACGAAAGAATGGCTTATTTTTGGTACTTTTGCCAACAATATGAGCAAGCGTAGTTTTCTTCATCGTATCCACCCCTTCCTGTTCTGGTAGCTTCTTTACTAGAGCAAACACATCGTTATTTTTAATTTTCAGTTAAACATCTTATGGATTATTTAAATAAACTAGAGGCGATTCAGGATCGCTACTATTACTTAGAGGAACAACTTTCTGATCCTGCCACGATGCAGGATATGAATAAATTCAAAAAAATCAGTAAAGAATACAAAAGTCTAGAAGTTCTGATGCAAGTGCACCAAGAATACAAAGAGCTATTGGGGAATGTTAATACTGCTAAAGAATTATTCAATGAAAGCGATGACGCTGAAATGAAAGAGATGGCGAAGATGGAACTCGACGAACTTGAGCCATTGATTGAACCATTAGAAGAAAAAATAAAATTCTTGCTGATTCCAAAAGATCCGGAAGATGAAAAAGATGTGATATTCGAAATTCGTTCTGGAGCGGGTGGTGATGAGGCTAGTTTGTTTGCTGGTGATTTATATAGAATGTACACTAAGTATTTTGATACTCAAAAATGGAAAACGGAAATCGTAACTGTCAACGAAGGTACCGTTGGTGGTTATAATAAAATTGTTTTAGAGATCAGCGGCGAAGATGTTTTTGGTCGTCTAAAATTTGAGTCTGGTGCACATCGTGTACAACGTATTCCAAAAACAGAATCTCAGGGTCGGGTCCATACGTCTGCGGCTACGGTAGTGGTCATGCCTAAATTTGAGATGGAAGAAATTAATATCAACAAGGCTGACCTGAAAGTTGATACATTCCGTTCGAGTGGTGCGGGTGGACAGCACGTAAACAAAACAGAATCTGGTGTTCGTTTTACGCACTTACCAACAGGTATCGTAGCGGAAAGTACGGATGGTCGTTCTCAAATCAAAAATCGAGAAATTGCTATCCAACGACTTTACCAAAAAATTCACGATTCTAAAAAACAAGCACACGATGATTCGGTCGCTAAGGAAAGAAAATCTTTAGTAGGTTCTGGAGATCGTGCCGACAAAATTAGAACCTATAATTATCCACAAAATCGGGTAACGGATCACCGTATC
>CALKJE010000052.1 GCA_937995675.1 uncultured Saprospiraceae bacterium | reverse complement strand
GAACTTTATCTGCTGGAGCGAAAAAGTGTAGTCCAATAAAATTGGCTGGACGCGCCGCACTGGCCGCCAATTTAGTAATCGGAATCGAAAGTGTATTGGAAGCATAAAATGCATATTCATCCATGTGTACTTCTGCTTGACGAAGTACTTTTTCTTTTAGATTTTTATTTTCAAAAACAGCCTCAATCACCAAATCACAAGTTTCAAATTCTGCTGATTGATCGGTGGTCGTCATTTTTTCTAGCAAGGCAATTTTTTCTTCCGGTAGAATTTTTCCTTCTTTAACAATATCTTCTAATCGATTTTCTACAAACTCTCGTCCACGTGCTGCTACTGATTTTGAGATATCTTTCAGTACCACTTCGATGCCACGCAATAAGCAAGCAAAGGCAATTCCAGAACCCATTTTTCCAGCGCCCACAATTCCTACCCGACGAGGACGAAACCGACCAAATCCACGAGGACGACTTAACCCTAATTTTATTTTATTATAATCATACCAAAAAGCTTTGGTCATATTTTTAGAAATAGGATCACAGACTAGATTAGCGAAATAGCGACTTTCAATTCTACTTGCGGTATCAAAGTCTACTAAACTTCCTTCGACCAAGGTATTTAGAATAGCCAATGGTGCAGGATAATTATTGTTTGTTTCTTGGATAAGTTTGGCAGAGAGTTCTTGAATCCGCCGAGCTACTTTTGGTTCACGAGCCGTTCCTCCAACGATCTTTCCTCGCTTAGGATCATCCCAAGGACGTGGTTGTCCTTGATTTTTCACTATCCATTTTTTAGCTTGATCGATCATGTCTTTTTCATCTTTGGCCAGTGCATCGACCATCCCTAATTCCAACGCTCCTCTTGGAGGGTAAGACTGTCCACTGGTCAAAATCTGAAATGCCTTTTCGATTCCTAGCAACCACATCAGTCGGATCGTTCCACCTACGTTGGGCATCATTCCTAGTTTAACTTCAGGGTGTCCGAGTCTAATTTTTTGTTGATCTAGAACGATTCGATGATGACAAGCCAAGGCAAGTTCAAAACCACTACCGAGCGCCGTTCCATTGATGGCAGCCACAATCGGCACACCGGGTTGCTCTAAATCTCGATATAAAGTTTTAAGATTTTGCGCTAATTTATATATTTTTTCAGGCTCATTGACTTTGTATAAGTAGTCAAGATCTCCTCCTTCTAAAAAGTTCTTTTTAGCAGAAGTGATGATAATACCTTTGAGCTGGCGCTTTGCCTTTTGCTCGTGCAGATGATTCATTACCACTTCAAATGCTTTTGCCTTTTCATGATTAATGATATTGGCATTGCGCTCTCCCATATCGAGGGTCAGCGTTACAATGTTGTTGGTATCTTTGGTATATTTAATCATGCTTCTTAGGAATGAGTTAATAATAAATTTACATTTTTGGATTGATCTTTTTATCGCTGATTTCGTTAAAAAGCCTCGCGATAGCTCGGCTATCCCTACGTTTTTTGCCTCATCAGCAATAAAAATCTCTAAACCAAAAAACGCAATTTATTAATAGCTCACTCCTTAAATTGATCCGTTCTTTCAATAATAGTCGCAACGCCCATTCCTCCTCCGACGCAAAGCGTAACCAGTCCAATGGTAAGATTTCTTCGTTCCATCTCATCCAAAAGCGTTCCCAACAACATCGCTCCAGTCGCTCCAAGTGGATGTCCTAATGCAATAGCACCACCATTTACATTCAAAATATCTGCGTCGATATTAAATTCTTTTTGGAGTTTTAGAACAGGAGCTGCGAAGGCTTCATTCATTTCCCAAAGTTCAATATCAGCTGCTTTCATTCCTGCAATTTTTAGTGCTTTATGAACTGCAGGAATTGGTCCTTGTAACATAATCGTAGGTTCAGAACCAGAGACTGCTGCGGCTCGAATAATTGCTCTTGGTTTTAAGTTGAGGGCTTTTCCCTTTTCAGCAGAACCAATCAAGGTAAGTGCGGCTCCGTCTACAATTCCAGAAGAGTTACCTGCGGTGTGTACATGTTCAACCTTTTCAATTTCGGGATAGGTTTCTAGTGCTAAAAAGTCAAATCCTTTTTCCCCCGCGGCTTTAAAAGCAGGAGATAAAGTCGCTAATTTTTCGAGTGAGGTTCCAGGTCGAAGATGTTCGTCCTTGTCTAAAATTAATAAACCATTTTGATCTAAAATTGGAATAATAGATTTTTTAAAATAACCATTGTCCCAAGCAAAGGCGGCTCTAGTTTGAGATTGCAACGCATAAAAATCAAGATCTTCTCGCGAAAAAGATTCTCTCGTTGCAATTAGGTCAGCAGAAATTCCTTGAGGAACATATCCTATTTTACTGATCACGGCTGGATCAAATAATAAGGCTCCTCGATCACTTTCCATCGGAACTCGACTCATGCTTTCTACTCCTCCGGCCACAATCAAATCTTCCCAACCGGAGCGAATTTTACTAGCTGCCAAATTAATGGCCTCTAGACCAGAAGCACAAAACCGATTTAATTGAAAACCAGCCACCCGATCATCCCATCCAGCGTACAGCAATGCGGCTTTCGCTAGATTGGCTCCTTGATCTTCTACAGGCGTTACACAGCCTAAAATTAAATCTTCTACCGCTTCTGTAGGTAAATTATTTCGATCGACTAAAGCATCTAATAGACTCTTAACCAAGTCAATTGGCTTGCATTCATAGAGAGATCCACCTTGTCGACCTTTGCCTCGAGGCGTCCGTATGGCGTCAAAAATATAAGCTTGATTCATATTCTACAAAAATATCAATATATTTGATCTTTTGGTTGTTTGTAAGCCATTTGCTTGTCTCAACAACCTTCTAAAAGAAATAATATGGCGGCAATTCGCAACCAGATAACTGTTTCATAGGTTTTACACCATAGCTACCTATAAGTTACCTTATAGAAGTCCTTTAATAACTAATCATCTAAATTAAAAAAATGGAAGATCTAACTAATCTAAAAAGAAAAGTTCAAGCATATCAGGAGATTCTAAGCAATACCGTTCGTTATCGGGAAAGTTGGAAATCAGGCTTAAAGAACACGATCAAGTCAGAATTACAAAGAATGTTAGACGAAACGGCTTTGGAAGGAGAAATTGAGGTAAAAGAGGATGTAGAAAATCTAGAAGCCATCGTTCTTAGCTTAGGAGAAGAAAAGAGCGGAATTTACGAAAAGGTAAATAAAGAGGTGAATCGTCCATTGATTAAACATAATGGTTCGTTGATTTACCAACAACTTTTCAACGGTAAGGTCATGGCGATGATTACTTATCCGGTCATTGAAGGATATGGTCAGCCAAAGCCTCCAAAAACCATTGCGATCTATCGTCCAGAGGAAGTAAAACCACCTTTCTTGGTTAGACATATGGAAGAATTTATGCGAGAGGTAACCGATTGGGAAGATTATGATGATGACGATAAAGGACCTGCTCAGAAGATTGGTTATAGTATGAATTTTATGCCGCCACAGGAAGGGGGTGAGTAATTCTTTTTAATGAAGAATGATTTAATGAATAATTAATAATGGCTCTTCTAGCGTGTTTTTAATTAATAATTTTTTAATGAAGAATTAATAATGCGCTTGGGTTGTTGATATTTATCGAAAAGATGAAGGTTCCGAAGCTAGAGACGATTGTAATTGTTTTAGTTATTGGATAGGTAATTTGTAGATTGTCTCTATGTTCGTCTATAAAGTAATTAACTTAGTTATCCTTAATCTTAGGGAAGGTGACTATAACCTTGCATCCTTTATTCGGCTGCGCATCAACGGTAATATCACCGCCATTTCGAATCATGACAGATTTGATAATACTCAGTCCTACTCCTGCTCCAGTATGTGTACTATTAAACTTTTTAAAAGGATGAAAAAGTTGTTCCTTAAATTTAAGCGCATCAAAACCTTGTCCATTATCACTGAAGGTTAAAACCACTTCATTTTTTTCATTAAGAAAAGAAGATACTTCTATTAGAAGTGGTCTATCACTGCGGAACTTTAGACTATTAGAAAGCAAATTTAAAAAGATACTATCCAAATGTTTTCTAGAGAAATAAATATCTGGCGCTTTATCAAAACTCAACTTAAACTTAACGCCAATCACTTTTATCTCTTCTAAAAAAAGATGACGGGCATTATCAAAAGCCTTTAAAAGGTCAATCGTTTCAAGATTCTCTTGATATTTAAAATGAAGATCTACAAACTCAGAAAAGCCATTAGCCGTATGCGATAATTTTTTTAAACTTAAGTCTATTAGTCCTCTAGATTGTCGTCTTTTATTTTCGTCAGTCGTATTTTGAAAATACTCTATAACTTGCTCTAATTGCACAATAGGTGAAAGTAAATCATGGCGTAATCTACGAAGAAAACTTTCTAGATATCCTTCATGTTGGTTTACTAATTCATGTGTCATATTGATCTCATGCATTCTTAACGTTAACTCTTCATCAATTCTCTTTTCTCGCTGATTGAGGTTGTTTTCTAAAGTCAGTCTTTTTGTTATGTCAAAAAATTGAACATACAAAAAGTCCTGTTCATCAAAATTTATAGGATTCAACAAAACCCTGAAAGACTTAGCAAAAGGTTTACTTATAGAAAATTGAAAACTTTTAGAAGCACTGGCATTGATTAAGCCCTTTAACTGATCAATGCTGAGGTAAGTTTGATCAGTATTAATAAAATCAATTAAATTATCTTCCTCTTTTAGGTTTAAACCTAGATGATGTGCACTATGATGAAGGATTGTTCCGTTTTGATCAATAACAAATTTACACTCTCCATCAAAAGGATATTGAAGTAACTGCTTAATAAAAACATCAAAGCTTTTTTGGAGAGAAGGTTTCTTTGTATTCACAATGCCAATTGATTATAAATTAAATAAAATAACTATCTTACTATAAAATCAAGTAAGAGAGATTTAGACTAACTAATTTTCAATTGGTGAATAAAAAAAGAGGTGTAATAGAGATTGAGATAAATTAATTTACAGAAGGCAAAATTACAAAAAAAACTGCTCTTTTGTACTTCCTACATTAATAGAGAAATCAAAGAAATGATTCAAACTACGAACTTAGAAGGACTTGAGATTGTTTGGCTATATAAAAGAAGAAGTAATTAAAATAATTTCTCTATTTTTGAACGACTTCAAAACAAATAAAGATGGCAAAATTAAAAATGACTGGCTTTGCGCGATTGTTAATTGCGATGATTTTTATTGTACCGGTGGCATATCTAGGCGCTACTTTTATCAATGGTGGAGAAGGATTAGAAGATCTAAAAGAGATGCTCGGTATGGAAACAGCAACTGCACCAACCATTGAAGAAGACGCGCCATTATTTCCAGCTGAACGAACGGAAAAACCAGCTCCTCCAATGGAGAAAGCTGGTCAAGATGAGGAAGTCATGGATGAATTGCGTGATAAACTCAATGAAATGTATGATGAGAATAGTGCGCTAAAAGATGAGATCGTCAAGTTAAGAAAGCAACTAGAAGCAGCTACGCAAGATAACTGACCGATCCCGACTGTAAGGAGGGCGGCGTGCGACAGCGCGACGAGGGAAGGCACCGCGTAAGCGGACGGGAGGCCAAACAATACACAGAGATTGATAGATTCTATGGATGTGTAATGATTGGTTATTTGATTTTAAGTTTTTTGGATTCTGCTTAGATATTTATACTTTAGCCCTAGACCTTCTTGTCGCATTTATCAATAATTTTATTTCATGGCGCGGCCTACTATTTGGCGAAAAGAATACATAAAAACCACGCTGGCGGTCTTGGCCATCCTTTTATTTTACTGGCCTGTTAGCTTTGGGGTTTACAGTATGAAATGGGATATTTTAAACTGGTTTTTCCCGATGCGCCAGTTGGTGGGCGAAATGCTACAAGCCCATCTTGTTCCCCTTTGGAATCCTTATATCAATCTTGGTTATCCGCTCGGTATCGATCCGCAGAGTGGTTCGTTGTATCCGCTCACTTGGGCAATTGGTTATTTTTTGGGATACAGTGTTTATGTAATTGGGTTGGAGTTTGTGCTCCATGCGATTATTGGTTTTTGGGGTTTTAAAAAATTAGGAAAGACACTTGGATGGTCCTTGAATACGGCATTAGTTGTTGGATTATTATACGCTGGTTCTGGATTTATGGTTGGTAATTCTCAACATCTTACGTATGTTATTAGTGCTGCGTGGATACCATGGATTC
>CALKJE010000051.1 GCA_937995675.1 uncultured Saprospiraceae bacterium | reverse complement strand
GAAAAACCACAGGCCTATCTTCCGAACTTGATTCGGAAGTCGTCAAAGTATGTTAGTCACCAGGGAATCCACGATTGTAGAATGAATAGAGACCAGCATACTGTGATTTTTCTGAGATCATGCTGACAAGATGGTTGTTTTTTATGAAATACTTATTTGTTTTTAATTAGAAAAACGATTGTGTTTTTATGTTTTTTGTCACCATAAAATCTGTTCATCGCGATAAATGACCGCAGCGCGGTCAAAGTATGTTAGCCACCAGCGAACCCACGATTGCAGATCGACCACAGCGTGGTCGCAGTATTTGTTTATGAAGATTTTTCCTTAGATAAGATGGATTAAAACGAAAGAAAGCCAAATTGTAAGCTATTGATTAATCAAAAAAAGAGAACATATATTCTTCTTTAAATTCAATTTCATAAGATTTAAGAAAAGCAACATATTCTTCTCGAAATGTCTGTTTTTTGTGATGGAGTTCTTGGTTTTTTACATAATTAATAATTATATCTTTTTCTCGATAACCATGAGAAAATACCCCATAACCTGATTGCCATTGAAATTTAGAGGAACATAGATTCTTATCATTGATATAATTATTGGAGCTTTTTTTTATTTCTCTGACTAAATCACCAATTAATTCTTGTCCATTATAATCAAAAAAGATGTGAAGATGATCGCTCACCCCATTTACTGCAAGAGAAAAATGACCTCTGCGATTTATAACGCCCGCAATATATTTAAATAATTCTCCTCGCCAGGATTTGTGTAATAGTGCTTGTCGATTTTTTACTGCGAATACAATTTGAAGGTTTAGTTTTCGGTAAGTGTTTGCCATAGGTTTAGGTTAAAAGGAGGTTTAATCAAAAAAGATGATTCGGGTTGAAGATAATAAAAAAATGTAAGAATAATACTGCGATCTCTCTGAGATCGGAACAACGCCGCGCATGCTTTGCGGCTAACATACTGTGATCTCTCTGAGATCATACCGTGTCGATAGAAAAATATTTCCTATAAAATGGCAATGATTCTTTAATGAGTAAGGCGTTTTTCCTATTGGGAAATCTGTTCTCCTATAAGAATGACCGCCGGACTATGTTCCGAACTTGATTCGGAAGCGGTCAAAGTATGTTAGGTTAGCCATCGGCGTATCCACGATTGGAGATCGACCACAGCGTGGTCGCAGTATTCGTTTCGGAGTTTTTGCGAATTTCTAAAACCGTCAGGACAGTTGTGGTATCAATTAATCTTCTCCCTTCTACACCCGCTTCCCCCCTAAAGTTCCCCATTTCTAACTTATCTTCCAGCTCCTCAGCCTAAAGTGTTTTTATCGCTAAGTTTAAAAGCCTGATCAATAATCCCATACGTATATTTTTTTAATTAATTCCAAAACTACCCTTACTACGGTATGGCGTCTAACCTAAGAATTGGCTTATCTTTGTGACAACATTATACGACGACGACGCGACAAAATTGTATTCCTTCCCAAAGTTGCGTTTTTAAAATTCAAGAAAAATATTGTGCTTTTCCCTCCGTTCGACCCTCGTACGTAGCAACTCCCTTTATCAATTTTGAAAAATTTTTCCCCTTTCTCCCTCCCTATTTTCTATAAGATCTTTCCCAGCTATCTGATTAGTAATTTTCAGATAGTAGGGTAAAGATCAAACAACTCCCAACCAAAATGTTCTGTTAAAGTGTGTCAGCGGGCGAGGCTTCCTTTAGGATCTGAGGCGCGGGCAGCAAAATGACACACGTTATAGTACAGTTCTCCCTTCTCCTTCTTTTTCCTCCTACCTTCCGACCTACTCCCAGATATAATTTACCTAAAAGCTTTGTCCCCGATTGCTACCAACACTTACGATCATGAAATTACTAACCAGTAAAGGCTCTGACAGTCTACGCTTTTCTCAACAGCTGTTGTTTTTATTTTTTATAGTATGTTTCGTATTTCTTCCGAATTTGAATTTTGCAAAGGACGGAAATAGTTTCTCTGGTGACCGAGATATCTTTATTAAAGAGTTGGAGGCTTTTATGAAAAAGTCGAACAACCAAGTAATCACGGAGACTTTTAATTCTTTCGAAAGATATTTTAATAGAGGAGCTTTTACGGAAGCGGAGGTATCAACCATTATATCTGTAAGTAATAAAATGTTAGAACAACGGATTACCCCAAATCCAATTTTTAAAGATTATCTAACTAGTTTATTATTTATCAAAGAAGGTAATAACGAAAAACATTTATTTGACGAATGGCACCAGATTTTAACAGAGGTGCTGACCAATAATTTTAGAACAAAGACAAAACAATTCAAAAACTATGTAGATTTTTCTTCGACACTATTTTCCGATGGAGCTCTTGTTTCGGGACAAAAAGGTTATGCCTGGTTGCTCAAAGAGGGAAGCTTTCACTTGGGAAATAGTGACGGGAAATTTTTTGTTTTTGTTGAATCTGGTCATTTAGTAAAAATTCAAAAAAATAAAGAATTCACCATCAAGTCCACCAGTGGTTATTTTTATCCAACGACCAAAAATTGGAAAGGAACCGGTGGAACCATCACTTGGGACACATCAGGTTCTTCTGGAATCGATTGCTCTTTAGAAAAATATGCTATTAAGCTAAAAGGAAACTTAATTAAAATTGATACCGTCTTTTTACAATACAATAAACTATTTTCAAACAAAAAAATCGCTGGTAGTTTTGAAACTAAAATAGGCACCAGCAAGTCTATCCAAAAAACATATCCTCGTTTCACTTCTCATGATTGCAACCTAACACTCGATCAATTGAACGACCGAGTACAACTCACCGGAGGCCTAAAATTAAAAGGCACCAAAATTCTTTCCTACGGAACTGCACTCCAACCAGCAGAATTGATCATCAACGATCCACAAAAAAATCTAGCGGTAAAAGCAAAAGGATTACAATTCACACTGACCGACAATGCAAGTATTGCCGCAAGTGGAGTAGCAGTTGATTTATTTTTAAAAAAAGATGCTTTAACACATCCTTCTGCTAATCTTCGTTACGACTTTAGTAGCGCAGCTTTAGAATTGTCAATCGGAAACTTACCAGAAAACAAAGCACCATTTTTCGCTTCTTACCAAGGTGTCAATATTTATTCTGATAAGATTTCGTGGACGATTGGTGGAGATTATTTAGAAATAAATGAAAAAAATCCACGGATTGGAAATGGTAATAAAAAAGTAGTTTTTGAATCAAAAGATTTTTTCAATATTCAGACTTATAGAAAATTACAAAACGTAGCCGACCGAAATCCTATTGCAATTTTAAAACTTTTAAGAGACAAAACAAAAGCAGATACGATCAATGCCAACACTTTTGCTCGTGCGCTTAACAAAAATTTTTCTACGGATAATATCCGTGCTTTATTGTATGAAATGGTTGCTTCTGGTTTTATTCTATTTCAACCAAAAACAGAAACCATTACGATCAAAGAAAGATTGGTCCATTTCGCTGATGCTGCTCAATCTTTACGAGATTACGATTTGATTCGTTTCTATAGCGATTCAAAAAAAACAAATGCTAAAATTGATGTCAACTCCAATCACATGATGGTAGATGCGGTCAGTACCATTGAATTTAGTGATCGCCAAAAAGTGGCTGCCAAGCCATATAAAAAACAACTGCTTTTAAAAGAAGATCGAAATCTTAGTTTTGATGGGAAATTATTTGCAGGCTATTCTAGCTTTGAAGGGAAAGATTTTAATTTCGAATACGAACCCAATCAATTGGTATTAGATTCTATTCGATACTTTGATCTGTTTACCGTAACAAATATTAAAGATGGAAAAGGAGGCTTTAAAGCGGAATCTATTGCTTCTAGAATTGAACATGTAAATGGTGTTTTATTGATTGATGCGCCAGAAAATAAAAGTGGAAAAGAAGATATCGCTTTATTTCCTTCTTTTAATAGTAAAGGCAAATCCTACTTATTTTATGATAGCAAAGAAACACAAAAAGGAACTTATGCTCGCGATTCGTTTTTTGTTACACTAGACGAATTCCATTTAAATGGATTGGATGAATTACTGCCAGAAGATTTAAATTTTAAAGGCAATTTAGTTTCTGCTGGGATCCTTCCAGAAATTGCTGAAACGGTCAACCTACAAGAGGATGGCTCTCTAGGAATGAAAGTTAGCAGCCCAACAGAAGGGTATCCTGCTTATGGTGGCAAAGGAACACTTCAAGGAGATGTTTCACTAGACAATAAAGGCTTTACAGCTAAAGGAACGATCAATTATCACGGTGCTACTTTAGAATCTGATGATATAGTTTTAAAACCGAAACAACTTTTATCAACCGCTCAAAAATTTGAATTAGAAGAGTCTGAAGCGGTTGGAAAAGAGAAACCACAAGTGTACGGTGAAGACGTAGCCATCAATTGGCATCCATACAAAGACAGTATGTATATTTCTGTCAAAGAAAAAGGATTTAAGATTTTTAAAAATGGAACTTATACACTGAGAGATTTATTGATCTTGACTCCGGATGGTCTAAAAGGTCGTGGTATTTTTGATTGGGATAAAGGACAACTCAAATCTGAATT
>CALKJE010000050.1 GCA_937995675.1 uncultured Saprospiraceae bacterium | reverse complement strand
CAAAATAAGCCTCACCAGTAATCAAAGAGCGGGTGGAGGTTCTTCCTTTAGGAAGTTAGTAGGCCGCAGAGCAAAAAAAAACAACCTCAACCTCAATGCCTAAAAATGACGAACTTATTCAACGACCTGCCTGCCGGCAGGTGTAGTTTACCCACATCTTTCTAAGTGGTATTGAAAAAATTATTTGACAGCACAATGCCATCCATCATTTTTTTAAATTTTGACCAGCCCAGCCAAAGCGTTTGCCAGCCGGGTAATCCTTTTTGTCGTATACCTTGATGACCTCCCATCCTCCCTAAGGTTAAAACTAACCATAGTATAGTATTAGGAGTACACTCTTTGTAATCTACCGGTTTTAAATACTTATCAGCCAGAACTTCCGCAAATTTTATTTCTTGAATATTTAAAATTTCTGTAATTGGTTGGTCATTCAAACTAGTTAAATGTCTCATCCGTAGCAAATGTAATGCTGTCAGACTCAGCATAGCAATACAATTTGTCATGGCGTGAGAGGAATCAAATTGTCGTTTTTCCATGCTACAACCTGTCTTCAAACATTTATGAAAATCCTCACAAGTTCGCCACCTATTTGTGTACACATCAAAAACCTTAATCGCTTGATCTTCATTTCTAACTGGCAAATTCGTATAGATTGCCCATTGCGCTCCTTGCTCAGATTGCAAATTATCTTTTTGACGTAAATACACTACCTGCAACTTGTTTTCATGACCTTTAAGCTGGATTTCAGTCCAGTATAAATCACAATTTGCTACATATTTATTCCCTCTTGAATCCAGTAATTCTCTTTTAATTACTGCTTTTGGTTTTTGAGTGCTCAGATGGCTCCATAATTTTTTTTGTTCATTTGATTCCGGTATAGTCCGATCATGTCTGGCTCGCACCATAAAATTTAGATCATTTTCAAAAGCATATTTAAACAATTCATTCATATCCCCTTCTCGATCTGCAACATGAATCACCTTGATATTCAATTCCTTTTGGGCTTCAACTGTCCATTCCATCGACTCCACCCATTTATAGGATTCCTTATCTTCAAACGCTCTCTTTTTTCGATCACGTGCCTTTTGATATTTCTTTCGGTCTCTTAGAATTTGCTTTTGCCAACCAATTCCTATAGGCACAAAAAAATCGTCTGTAACTATCGAAGTATGAACAACAACTCCATTGTCATCTTTATTTTCCAAATATCCTAAATCTAACTTTTTACGACTCAAATATGACCCAAATGTTGTGTCCTGATATTGATAATAAACTTGAGGCGCATCTGATTTAATGGATCGTTCGCCCAGAACTGACTTTAATCCAGTATTCATTCCCTGGGTCATTTTCTTCGGTGTAACCTTATCGTTGTTCATTAACCTGTAAAATCCTTTTAGTTCGTATTGATCTTCAAAAATACTCGGAAATCCAGACCTAAGATCGCTCTTTATTAAGGTTTCTACACATTTTTGCGCGCGAATATTTAAACGTTTATCGCCAAAATCGAAAAATTGGCTTTGGGCTTTTGTCAGATTATTAAAGGCTATCATTCTAACTTTTTAGAATAATTTACAAATTATTGATAATTTGTGGGTAAACTACACCTGCCGGCAGGCAGGTTCAACGATTCAACGATTCAACAAGCGAAGCGTTTCAACATTTACCCAAACACCTTCCAAATCCCTTTCGCTCCCAAAAAGCAAGCAAAAAGAAAAACACTTCCTCCTAATACATTTTGCCATAAATTATTTCGATACTTTCCAAGCAATTTTTCTTGATTCATTACCCATAATAAAATTCCAGCAATTAATGGTAATAACAATCCATTGGCAATCTGCGCAAATTGAATTATTTCTAATGGTTTTATTTTTAAAAAAGAAGAAGCGACTCCTAAGAATAATACCAATGCCCAAACCATTCTAAACTTTCCACCACGCATCGAGTTGTCCCAACCAAAACATCCTGCGGCAACATATCCTGCCGCCAATGGAGCGGTAATAGCAGAAGTTAATCCTGCCGCAAAAAGTCCAATTCCTAAAAAGTACCGAGCATAAGCACCTAGCAATGGTTCCAGTCCACGGGCCAGATCTCCGGCATTGCTCAGCGTAGAACCCATCAATGGAATCGCACACAATAGTACCGCCATACTCACCAATCCTCCCAATAAAATAGAAGCGCCTGTGTCAAATTTGACGGCAGGTAAATCCGATGGACTAGACCATTTTTTTTGAACAATAGAAGCATGTAAAAATAAATTATAAGGAACTACAGTCGTGCCCACCAACCCAAGAACCAACCATAAACTTCCCTCTGGACGTTGGAACGTAAAAAGACCTTTTGCAATCTCCCCCCAATTTGGACTACTGGATAAAGCAGTAATGATAAAAGCAAGACTCATGATAATTACCAGAACGACAAGGACCCGTTCTAAAATTTTATAATTACCAATGTACAAAAGAATAGCCGCCAGCAAACCAAGCAGCAATAACCATATTTCCTTCCTCACCACTTCTTCTGATACGATGGCTTGTAAACCCAAAACGCCACCTGTCAAATTCCCCGCTTCGTAAGCAGCATTGCCAATGACTATTGCTGAAAAAATAATTCCCAGCATCAATTTTCTAAACCAAGGACTTGGTAACGCTGCTCGAATTAATTCTGCTAATCCACGTCGGGTAACAAGACCTGCTCGTGCAGCCATTTCCTGCAAAACAATGGTCGCAATCGTCGAAATTGCAAGCGCCCACAGAAGCGCATAACCAAACTTTGATCCAGCAAGGGAACAAGCCGTAACGGTTCCCGGACCTATAAATGCCGCAGCCACCAAAGCACCTGGGCCGATATTTTTTAAACGATTTAACATAAAGCTAAGGTAGTAAATTTACTGATAAAGACTAATTGTTTTTCGCAATGCTGATGAGAGACGGAGTAGACAGATTATTGGATGGCCCCTTAAAGGAATTTTCAAAAGCAAAAGCAAGTGCAAAAGCAAGTGCAAGAGCAAGTGCAAAATCAAATACTTCGATTGAGCATCATCTATTAATATCTAGAATTACAATAAAAGAAATTTTATTAGAATACAATAGAAGAGGCATTATTAATTATTCATGCGAATCAGGGGTTGGAAATATATATCCATCAGGGAAACATTATCTTTCAATTGAATTTGGGATATTTTTGCTTCTTGCTGCTCGCTATTTGCTTCTTGCTCCCTTCTATCGCGATTGAGGGAAGCAAATAGCAAGAAGCAAGCGGCAAGAAGCATCTTCCGAAGCCCTTTTTAGTATTAATTTGAAATTGAACTTCTGATTCGCATTATTCATTAAAAAATTATTAATTAATAATAAAAACCTCCCATTTAAAAAATTCCTCATTCCATAAAAAATGCCCTATATTTAGGCTGCAAAATTTAATGAAACATACTTTTTCTATGAAAAACAATAAGATATTTGCTTGGTCGATTACGGTGGCATTGGCTGGATTTTTATTCGGATTTGATACCGTGGTTATTTCTGGAGCTGATTTAGAATTACAAAAATTATGGCCGCGAGGAGATTGGTTTCATGGGTTCGTGGTGATGTCCTCTGCTTTATGGGGAACGGTGATTGGGGCTATTTTTGGTGGAATACCTACGGAAAAACTAGGACGTAAAAAAACGCTGATCATCATTGGAATTCTGTATACTTTGTCGGCCATTGGTGCGGCGATTGTTTCAGATCCTTATGCTTTTGCTTTCTTTCGATTTATCGGAGGATTAGGCGTGGGAGCTTCCACCATTGCAGGACCAGCCTATATTTCAGAAATTGCTCCCGCAGAAAATAGAGGGAAATTGGTTGGTACTTATCAGTTCAATATCGTGTTTGGAATTTTGGTTGCCTTCCTTTCTAATTACCTAATCAGTGAAGCGGTTCAAAATGAGGCATGGCGATATATGATTGGGATCGAAGCAATTCCAGCCATTATTTATACCTTGATGGTTTTAAGAGTTCCGGAGAGTCCGCGTTGGTTGATTACCGCAAAAAATGATACCGCTGAAGCTACAAAAGTGCTTTCAGAAATCTATCCATCGGAAGAGGTTCCTGCGGTGATAAAATCCATTCAAGAAAATAATGAAACAGCGGCAACGGGAGAAAGTATCTTTATGGGAAAATATCGATTCCCATTAAGCTTGGCTTTTTTAATCGCCTTCTTTAATCAATTTTCGGGGATCAATGCTTTACTATATTATGCACCTCGGATTTTTGAAGGAGCTGGACTTGGTGCTCAAACTGCACTTTTAAGTAGTATTGGAGTAGGAGTGGTAAATCTAATTTTTACACTCATTGGCATGTCGTTGATTGATAAATTTGGACGACGACAATTAATGTACGTAGGTTCTATCGGTTATATTCTATCCTTGAGTATGGTGGGTTATGCCTTTTCAAGTGGAATGACAGGGATGGCTGTTCCGATATTTTTATTTGTATTTATCGCTGCGCATGCCATAGGTCAGGGAGCCGTAATTTGGGTGTTTATTTCAGAGATATTTCCGAATCATTTGCGTTCTAGTGGACAGGCTTTTGGCTCTAGTGTGCATTGGGTTTTGGCGGCGATTATTCCAGCAATGGTGCCTGTTTTATTTGCTAAATTAGGACAAGGTCCTGTTTTCTACTTTTTTGCTTTTATGATGGTTTTACAATTAATTTTTGTTTATAAAATGATGCCGGAAACGAAGGGAGTTGTGTTGGAGGAGATGCAGGATTCGTTAGGTAAGTAGAGATGTTGAAACGCTGCGCTTGTTGAAATGTTGAAACGCTACGCTTGTTGAAATATTTATTCGGGAAATTGAGTGGTTATTGAACACTTTAAATGATATTAATTATGAAATTGAGTTTTTATAGATTGTTTTTTTTCGTTGTTTTACTTTTTACCATTTTTGCCTGTGAGCAAAATGCAGATAAAGAAACAGATAAAACTGCCATGACAGAAAGTAAGACGATGGATTATTATAATGAGCCGCATCGTCCACAATATCATTTTTCTCCTGCTGCTAATTGGATGAATGATCCGAATGGCATGGTTTATTACGAAGGAGAATACCATCTTTTTTATCAATATTATCCAGACAGTACCGTGTGGGGCCCGATGCATTGGGGACATGCGGTTTCGGAAGATTTAGTGAATTGGGAGCATTTACCGATTGGACTTTATCCAGATTCATTAGGATATATTTTTTCAGGAAGTGCGGTGATTGATTGGAAAAATACCAGTGGTTTCGGAACAGATAATAAGCCTCCGATGATCGCTATTTTTACCCATCATTTGATGAAAGGCGAGCGAGCAAAAACCAATGATTTTCAATATCAAAGTATTGCTTATAGTTTGGATAAAGGTCGTACTTGGACCAAGTATAAAAACAATCCAGTTATTCCAAATACTGATAAGATAAAAGATTTTCGAGACCCTAAAGTTATTTGGGATGAATCTTCTAGCCAATGGTTAATGGTTTTCGCGGCCGGTGACCATGTGATGTTTTGGGGATCGCAAGATTTAAAAAGTTGGACGCACCTAAGTAATTTTGGAAAAGAATTTGGAGATCATGGAGGTGTTTGGGAATGCCCTGATATTTTTCCTATGAAGGTTATAGGTTCTGATGAAACAAAGTATGTATTGCTGCAAAGTATCAATCCTGGTGCACCTAACGGAGGTTCAGGCACGCAATATTTTGTCGGAGATTTTAATGGAAAAGAATTTATTTTAGATCCAACCTTTAAAAAAGAAGTGTCGAATGAAAAAGGAGTTTGGCTAGACTATGGCCGAGACAATTACGCTGGAGTTACTTGGTCTGATATACCTGCTTCAGATGGTCGTCGTCTCTTCATGGGATGGATGTCTAACTGGGATTATGCGCAAATTGTTCCTTCTGAAAAATGGCGTTCGGCGATGACATTACCTCGATCTTTGGAGTTGATAAAAAAAGGAACGAAGTATCGTTTACTTTCTAAGCCCGTTAAGGAATTAGTAAAAAATCGTCAATCAACGATGGGCATGAGTCCTACCACAGTAAAGGATAAATTTTCTATCCCAGTTGCCAATGGACTTAACTTGTCACAATGTGAATTGGAATTTAGTGTGAGTTTAGCAACCACTACTGCCGATGAGTTTGGATTAACATTAAAAAATGAAAAAGGAGAAGCTTATAAATTTGGGTACCGAAAGTCGAGTAAGCAATTTTTCTGTGAGCGGGAAGCTACTAAAGGAAATTTATTCTCTCCGAAATTTGCACACAATAAAGAAATGGCTTTGCGTACCGATAACGACCCTATAATTGAATTTAGAATCTTTATCGATCGATCTTCTATTGAGATTTTTACGGATGATGGAGAAGTGGTTCTGACTGAAATTTTCTTTCCATCGGAGCCTTTTAATGAAATTGAATTATTCAGTAGTGGAGGAGAAGCAGTGTTTACCAACTTTAATGTTTACGGCATGAAAAAGACTTGGTAGGTTAATTACATCGTGGACTAAGCTACAGATTCAGAAATTGCTTTTATTTTTGAAACGCTGTTTGTCTGCTGATTAAAAACGGGTATTTGGATTAAAAAGGTGCTGCCTTCGTTATTTTGAGAATTTAGTAAGGTGATTGTTCCATTCATTTGTTCAATAATTTTTTTGGCAAAACTCAATCCTAAACCAGAACCTTTATAGGCATCTCTATTGTTTAATCTTTTAAACATCTGGAAAATTTGGGTATGATATTCTGGGGCAATTCCGATTCCATTGTCCTTGATTTCAAAAGAATGCATGTTCTTTTGTAAAGTATAGTCAACTTCTATTTTGACCAATTCATTTTTATTAAATCGAGCGGCATTATCAAATATCTTTTGAAGCACCTTTGAAAAGGCATCTTTGGGAAGATAAATTGAAGCGGTAGTTTTAATGGTTAAATCAATTTCTTTATTGGAATGATTTGCCTTAATTTTACGAAGTGCTTTATTTGAAATGTTTTGAAGATCTATTAATTCTACTTGAGATAAATCAGTAGTATCAATTTTTTGAAAATCACTGATACTGCTGATTAGGTTTTGTAGTTGTTGTCCACTTTCAATAACAAAATCTAAATACTCTTTTGTTTCTTCTGCACTTTTGTTTGGCTTAGTTGCCAGCTGGCTAAAACCTACGATACTTCTTATGGGCTCTTTTAAATCATGAGATAAAATTCGGTTGAATTCTTTAAGTTCTTTATTGGTTTGTTTTAAATTATTGGTTCGTTTAGAAACTTCAACTTCTAGTTGTTTGCTGTATTTATTTTTTTGAAAGAATGCACCAAATAATAAAAGCATCACCAAAACTGATATTGCTAAGGATAGAAAGAGAATCTTATGTCTTTGTTTATTTTCTACTATTTGGGCAGATAAAAGGACGTTCTCTTTTTCCTTTTCTCCAGTTTCAAATTTTATTTTTAAATATTCAGTATTTAGTTTTTTGAGATTATTATCTTGTTTTTTCTTCAATTGGTTATAGGTCAATAGATGGTCATAGGCCGATTGATAATCTTCCATTTCATAATTAATCAATCGAAGTTTATCATAAGATTCAATCACCCTGAGATAATTGTTTGTATCTATTTGTTCGAGTAATGCTAATTGAACATTTATGGCTTGCTGATACTTTTTTTGAGCATGGTATAAATCAACTAGGAATCTATCTATAAAAACTTTAATTTTTGGATCTTCGGTATTAAATTCCTTTTTATTATTCAGTATATGAGTGTAAATTTCTTCTGCTTTTTCCTTTTCTCCGTTTTCTAAATAAAAAACTCCTTTTCGAAGTAAAACTTCAGCTTTAAATATTCTTAATTTACCTTCTGAAGCAATCTTATAAGCTATATCAAGTTCATCAATAGCCTCTTCTTTTCTTTTAAGTGCCTGTAAGGAATTACCTCTTTCTGAATGAATAAAGGCCAAAGAAGCGGGACGGATATCGTAATGTTTTTCAATTTCCAATGCTTTATTGTAATACTCAATTGCGGATAGATAATTTCCTTGATCATAATAAAGTTGTCCTAGGGAGTAAAAGGAGCCGTAAATAGTACTGGTATCTTTTACCAACAATGCTTCTTCAATATTTTGATAATAAGTTTTTTGAGCTTCGGCTATATCACCATTTACCATGTAGGTGAATGCCTTGATATAATTAAAGGTTCCTTTGTCTAAATCAGGAATTTGCAATTCATCTAATCTATTTTCAAATTCTGATATTATTTGATAAGCACCAATCGGATCATCCAAATCATGTTGGTGGTAAATTTTTTCAATAATAAATCTGAAAAAAGTAGAATCAGGAATAGGTATATTGCGATCAAGAATATTTTGACAGTTATTGATGGTAAGCTGAACGATGTCTGCATCACGATACATATACGTACGAATGGTATCAAGGTAGATGCTGAATTTTTGTTCCTCACTAGTTTGTTCTGTAAAACTTTTTGAGAAATCTATTGGAGCCTGTGCATTAACGGTCGTTAAAACTCCTAAAAAGAAAAAATAAAATATTATCTGAGCTAATTTCATACTTAACGCTAATTCAATCTTTGAAGTAGGAGCTTGTTTAAAATTTACATTAGCCTGAAAGTCAGTAGATTAGGGTTCTGGCGAACTAAAAAATAACGCGTTTAGCGAGCTAAACAAGTTCATTTTTAGGAAGTCAGATTCATAAGATATTGATTTTCAGTTATTAGAAATTTTGACATGCTCTAAATCCTATTTGGGTATACAAGAGTGAAAAACGAACAGAGATAAAGTCACAGAATTCGTCAGAAACCTCCTGTTTTTACGATGAAAAAAGCTAAAAGTTTTAATTTTATTTAATAATGCGAATCAGTCGAAGCTTGCCGACGCTATTAGGTTGGGAAGCAAATAGCCAGAAGCTAGGAGCTAGGGCGTTCAATCTACACTTTAAGGATGAAAAATTTCTTCTTGCACTTTTTGAGCATATAAAATTGAGTTCTTACAAAAAATTCCTACTTAATAGTATTTTATGCGAATCAGGGGTTAAATTTTTTAATTAAAAAGGAAAAGGAGCTTTAAAAAGTGCTTCTAGCTATTTGCCTCCTTCGACCGCGATAGAAGGGAGCAAATAGCCAGAAGCAAGGAGCCAAAGGCAAAATATCCCAAATTCAATTGGAAGATGATGTTTCTTTAACTCATATATTTATTTCTAAACCCTAATTCGCATTAATAAAAAATTAGAAGAGGAGAACTACGTGTTATACTTACTTGCCAAAGATTTCTCGTGCCTTTGCCATATTTCTTTCAGGAATTGCTTCTGGGTTTGGATAATTTTCTAAAACACGGGAAATGCTATCTTCTCTTAAGATTTGAATAATTGGGTAAGGAGAGCGGTTGGTTTTATTGGTGACATCATCAGGGGTGGTCCCGGCAAATTGATAGTGCGGATGAAAACTGGCCAGTTGGTAAATTCCCTCGTAATCATGATCGATGATCAAATCTTCAGCATCTGCTAACAAATCCAAATAATCATAAAAGTCATCTACACTATCTGGAAAAATCAATAGGGTCGTTTCTGGTTTTTCAGACTGATCTAAGGCATGAAGTGCCTCTAGAAAATGATTGGCAAATCTCCCCAATTCAGGTTTTATAATAATTTGATAACCAATATTTTGTGAAAAAAAAGGCTTGGCAGCAAAAGGACAAAATTGATGTTTGATAACTATTTTTTCGATCCATTGATTGGTCTCATCAATTACATTTTCGTACGCTGGAGGGAGGTTGTTCATAGATTTTTTACCATTTTATAATGCGGTATTTCTACTTCCAAAAATTCTTTACCACTGGTTTTATAGCTGAGTTTTTTATAAAATGGAACCGCCGTTTTTCGAGCATGTAAGACCATCTTTGTAAACCCTAAGTTTCGACCAATTTCTTCACTTGCAGCGACCATTAGTTGACCAATTCCACGTTTTTGGCAATCTTCCCTTACCGCTACTTGCCGCATTTTTATTTCTGAGTTAGGTAATGTTTTGAGCACCAAACAAGCCACTAAATTTCCACTTTGATCATAACCAGCAAGATGATATTGATCATATTCTAACGCTAAATCTTCTGGATAGAACTCTAAATCAAGCGGAATTCGCAAAATATCTCTCCGCAATCGCACCGTTTCATCATACGCTGGCGTCCCAAAATCAACTAAGTTAAAAGTATAATTGCTATTGCTCTTCAAGGTTTTTAAATATTTTGCTATTTGCTTAGACTTCATGCTGAGGAAAAACATCCATCGCCATGGCCATTGACTTTCCAAAGGCAGCACGGTTTAAGCCCAGATCTAATTGTAATTCATCGAAATAATAGAGCATGTTTTCAGTAGCCATATTGCCGGTTAATTCATCCTTAGCCATTGGACAACCGCCATAGCCACGTAAAGCGCCATCAAATCTACGACATCCATTCTCGTAAGCCGTTTGCACCTTTTCACGCCAATTATGTGATTGCGTGTGTAGGTGCGCTCCAAAAACCGTATCTGGATAACGAGGAATTAAATTGCCAAACAAATACGCGATACTATCTGGAGAGGATACCCCAATCGTATCGGATAGAGAAAAGATGCGGATATCTAAGTCTAATAACCGATCAATCCATTTTTGGACGATTTCTACATTCCATTCATCTCCGTAAGGATTACCAAACCCCATCGAGATATAAACGACCATTTGTTTTCCAGAAGCTGTACAAATATCTTGAATTTGCTTGACACGTTCCAAGGACTCCTCAATCGTCGCATTGGTATTACGCAATTGAAAAGTCTCTGAAATCGAGAATGGATATCCTAAAAAATCTATCTCTGGAAACTTGGCCGCATCATCTGCTCCTCTTCGATTGGCAACGATGGCCAGTAGTTTGGTATCCGTCTCATCCAGGTTCAATCCTGCCAACACCTCCGCGGTATCACGCATCTGTGGGATGGCCTTAGGAGAAACAAAACTCCCAAAATCCAAGGTATGGAAACCAACCTGAAGAAGTTGGTTCATATAGGCAATTTTTTCTTCCGTCGGAATGAAGGTTTTTAAGCCTTGCATCGCATCCCTTGGACATTCAACGATGTGCAACATCTGATGGTCTGATTTTAAAAAGTCATTTAATTTGGTGGTACGAAGATAACTTCTTTTATAACTTTACGAAAATTTTACGGTAAAAACCATTTACTCTCTCAAGTGTTTGTAATTTTGTCCCTAAATCAGATATTCTAATTACTACACAGGGTAATTAGATAAAACCCGAATTCACATTTAAAATACCTTTTTATGAATAAACCCATCG
>CALKJE010000049.1 GCA_937995675.1 uncultured Saprospiraceae bacterium | reverse complement strand
GGCGAACTTGGATTGTTTGCTGGATCTATTGGATCAGCAGGTAAGGCACTGATGACATCATCGGTTTGATCGAAATCGAAATCTAGATCTTCATCAAATTCATCATTGTCGGGAGCACAAGAATTTAAAACCATCATACTTAAAATAGCAGCAATACTGAAAATTAGGAACTTTTTCATCTATTCGAATTTTGATAATCAAAGAAATAAAATTGTGTATGGCTACTGTATGTCTTTTCGTTTATTAATAAATAAGTGTTATTGATGGTGGAATTTATTCCATTCCTAATAAAGACAAGACATAAACGAAAAGACCTACCTGTTTTTTGATTTTTTAACAAAATTATTTTGAGATGTTAGAATGGATACGAAATGGTTAGTTTATCACTTTTCAAAAAGGTAAGATTGAATTATTTTTATTAGATGATACTTTAGAGAGGATGGTAATGTATGGGGACTGAAAGAATATTGAAAAAAAAACGGTATTTGAGTGGTATTTATGTGGATAATTTTTAATCCTAAGTACCATTTCTCAAATACCGATTTGTTTTAAAATGAAGGCGCGTTTTTTAACCAATGGTTAAAACTCAAGACGCTTATTTTAATTCAGATACTAACTGCCGATGATCGGTGGTGGACAACTAAGTCCTCCGGTGATGTTTTTCTGAATCAACTTACTGATAAGCTGAGTTTTTTTCTGATCGCTTTTAGCAATCTGGTTTTTAGCTGTTTTAATGTTTTTCATAATAAAAAAATTAAAGGGTTAAAAAATTATGTAAGCATTTTGTAAGTGTATTAATTTTTTATGAATTTAATGCATTCCCGAGGCAGGATACTTAAGGTAGTAATCAAACCATCGCTGGGTTACCTCTTCTCCTAGCTCTTCCATACAAACGGTAATCATTCCTTCTAGAAAAATATTCATCGCTTCAGTTTCTTCTAAATTATGCACTTTAATATTTTGTTCATAAATAGGCATTTCCGTAGGATGATGTACAAAATCACCTAAATATTGCTGACAAAATTCGTTATATTGTTTAGTCCAAAGAATAAAGGCATGCCACATATCGTCCATGATGATCATGCTGATCGAAAAGCTAATATCTGGTGTTTGTTCTCCTTTTTGTTTGCGCTCCTCTAAAGTAGCGACCAACCAGAGAAACCTTTTTAAATCATCAAATATTAAATCAACTTCCTCTTTAGCATCTGGCCTAATCTGACAAAAGCGTTGGGTAACGTTTTTGTTTTTATAGTATAAAATTTCTTCTAGTGATTTTATCACTGCTTAAGCGCTTAAAATTAGTAGTATTATTACGAATTAAAGATAACAATTATTTCGTCATTCCTGTAATTTTAACATATTATATTGGAAAAGCAGTAAAAGAAAGCGAGTTTTAGTTGGAAGTCAGAAGTGGGCTAGTTTCTGATTGAATGATAACAGGTGATTTATTTTTAAATATTTGAACATGTTTCTGGTATATACGTTATACTATCAAGATTGACAGTAATACTGTCCTGTTGTCAAGTTGTGACTAAAAAACGAAAATTGATTAACTATTTAAACTGCTAACTATGAAAAAAGGATTGATAATTTCTATTATTTTGATGGTGCTTGGGTTTATTTTTGAGTGTCTCTACCTCTTAACAGATATTAGATTATTTCAGGTTAAGCTATGGGTACTTGGGATTGTTTTACTGATTTTAGGTTTTTTAGGTATTCTATGGTACGGTGTAGTCCCAATTATGGAAGATCGGGCAGATAAATTAGGCAGGTTTAAGGGTCAACAAAAGAAAAGGAGTTAAAAAACGGAGGAATAAATAATTCAATTCTTGGTTGGGAAATTAATCTGTTTTGGGTTTATTTAACCTTAGAAACTTCTGATTTCTAGTAGAAGGACCTTCTTTTTCCTATTATTTATGATAAGTTTAAGGTTAAAAGCTGATAGAATTCGATTAAAAGGAGGATATTTGCGCTTTAAGGCCGGATTATTAGTTAATCTGGTATGGTTAGGATGTTAAGCTTATGTTCTGCCAATGTATATTTTAAGTTATATTTATAATGAGTAACGGTACCGTAAAGTTTTTTAATGTAAGTAAAGGTTTCGGATTTATTACCCCAGATGAAGGTGGTAAAGATGTATTTGTTCACGCGAACGAATTAAACGGAACAACGATTAACGAAGGAGACAAAGTTTCTTTTGATATCGAAGAAGGACAAAAAGGTTTGAATGCAGTTAATATCTCCGTGATATAATTGGATATAAATTTTAAGAAATAAGGCCTGCTAACTTAACCAGTTAGCGGGCCTTTGTGTTTTATTACTTATTCACCCAAGTAGAATGCATCATCTTGAGTCGCCAACCATTTTCAGTAGGTACGGCCAAAGCACTTTCCAACCAATGGCCTTTTCCAACTAACGTATCTGCTCTGGTAAACTCTGCCTTATTATTATAGGCGATTTGTATAGAAGGTCCATATTTTTCAATAGAAATATAATCCATAAAGTTGGTCCGTTTAGGTCGATCTGGATTTTTTAATTGACCTTGCATAAATACCTTGATTCGATCATTGTCCCAGACTTCTCCATTTTCTAAAATGATAAAATCATCGGTATGATATTTACTAATTTTCGTAGAGTCAACTCCTGCCCATAAATCATCAAAGGCTCCTTGAATTAAGTCTTTGGCAATCTGTTTTTCCGCTGGAGTGATTGGTGTATTTTGATCTTTTGCAGAAGGTTGACAAGCGGAAATGATCAACAGAATTATAAGCGGGTAATATTTCATTTTAATTTAAATTTATAGTCGAATAAATATCCTGTTTTTATACAAAAAATAGCAAAGGTACCACATGATTCCTAAAACAAAAAAGCCATTAATTATTTCTAAGAACGCAATTGAAAATCCCAATGGTTGAAAAACTCCATGACTAAATATTTTCCCAAAACCAACCAACCACTGAACGCCAATCGTTTCTCCAAAAATATAAATAAAAATAGAATTCATTCCAACAATAGAAAAGAACCAGGTCCATTTTTTTAAGCCTTTGATATCAACCAACCAATAAAGAGTTGCTAAAACAATTAAGCACCAACCTCCTGAAGCAAAAACAAAACTAGAAGTGGAAATCCGTTTTACGATCGGAGTAATGCCAAGGATATCTAATCCATAACCAATCATTAAACCAAGGAAAGCCACCGTAAAAATCATCTTTAATTTCTTCGTTGCTGGAAGGTTACTCATGAGTAAATTACCAGCCATAGCTCCCCAGATGGTATGGGCTGCCGTTGGAAGACAATTAATAGTTACCCAACCTCCACCGTTATTTATTTTTCTCATCAAAATCATATCCATGTAACTTCCAAAGTTCTGATCTTTGATAAATGGAGCTCCCGGATCATACCAGCGATAAAGTATTTCCGTCAATAGAAGTAGAAATAAGGATACTCCTAATTGTTTTTTCCATGAGGACCTCAATAATAAGAAAGTCACCAAGATGGTGAAAGAAAGCTGGGTCAGAACATTCCATAATTCCCAAACTAGTTTTTGATTATATACATGATGTAAGCCTGTTCCCAATATAAATAGCATGAAACATCTCCAAAGAATATGTCTAAACGCATTGTTCCAACTATCTCCCTTCTTTAATCGACTCGCTAATGAAAACGGCATTGCCACTCCTACAATAAACATAAAAAAGGGTTGGATCAAATCCCAGAATCTTAATCCATTCCATGGGTGATGATGAAATTGGTTAATAATATTGTGAGCAAACCCTGAGGGAAAGTAATTGGTAAGTGCATTGTAAACTTGGGCGGCCTCTGCCATCAATAAAAACATGGTTATACCACGGAAAACATCTAAAGAGTAGAGTCGATTAGATGAGATTGGCTTGGTCATTCGCTATTATTTTTAGAAAGATAAAGAAAAAATTGCTTTTAATATTTTTTTATTAAAAATGTCAGAATAAAAAATTGGTACAATCCTTGAATTAACTGACCCAGATCCTTTAGAGATACCTTCCATGTAAAATATTATTAACAAAACACATAACCAATTTATTAATGAGATCTATTACTAATTTTCAGAATACATCTGAAAAGAACCATTCTAAAGAAACACAAATTCTTTCCATTAATTCCAAACTAGATAAAGTAAGTAAGCATGCCAGCGGTCTTTCCATGATTGGCGGTCTTTCTCTTTTAACGCTAGGTACGCTTTTTTCAAACGCTTTAGTAGCGAATGGGCAAGAAGGGATTGTCTTTAGCCTTTTGGCGATCGGTTTTTCACTTATTTATTACGGAGTGTCCAAAGACAATAAATAATTATCAAAATAAATTTTATACTAGGCAAAAGCCTTAATAAAATAAATGTTTAGCCACAAAAGTATTAATACTTTTGTGGCTATTTGTTTTGGTCGATGTATGGGGATAAAAAAAGCAGGTCAATTTCTTGACCTGCTCAAATACCAAATTAAACCATTATTGGCAAATGCCAATAAAAAAAATCTTATACTGCGATTTTTTGATTCGCAGGTTTACTGACTTTAAAAGCCATTATTTTGTTTAAAGCATTTACGTAAGCATGAACACTCGCCATCACGATATCTTCTTCCACTCCAAAACCTTGATAAGTTTGTCCACCGTATTTAATTCGTAAATGAACCTTCCCAGTTTCTCGACTTCCTCCCATACTTTGCACTAAGAATTCTTCCAATACTATTTTTGCATCCATGATTTTATCGATAGCGCGAAGCGTCGCATTGATAGGTCCATTCCCAGTTGCACTTTCTCTGATTGGTTTTCCATTCACAATTAGTTCTACGGTAGAAACAGGTTGTAAAGGTTGTCCGCAAACTACCTGCACATGAGAGATTTCAATGTTTGATTCTGGTCGCTTACCTTCCATCAACATAATCAAGTCTTCATCACAA
Organism: uncultured Saprospiraceae bacterium; assembly: GCA_937995675.1. Classification (GTDB taxonomy): domain Bacteria; phylum Bacteroidota; class Bacteroidia; order Chitinophagales; family Saprospiraceae; genus JALZUU01. Next base: position 6,403 of record CALKJE010000049.1, on the reverse strand, counting down.
ACATCTTTCTGGTCATCAGCCATTACTAGAAAGCGATCATAAGTTTCCTCAAGTGCTTCTTTTTCTAGCTTATATCCTAATCGGCTAAGATGAAAATTTAAAGCTGCTTTTCCACTTCTTGCGGTTAAGACAATGGAAGACTCATTTACACCAACATCTTCCGGTGCCATGATTTCGTAATTATCTCTATTTTTTAAAACGCCATCTTGATGAATCCCACTAGAGTGAGCAAAAGCATTTCGTCCTACAATTGCTTTGTTAGGTTGAACTGGCATTCGCATCATCTTGGATACCAGCGTACTCATGTAGTGAATTTTTCTAGTGTTAATATCTGTGTGATAGGGTAGTCCTTGATGTGTTTTTAGGATCATCGCTACTTCCTCAAGTGAAGTATTTCCTGCACGTTCTCCAATGCCGTTGATGGTAACTTCCACTTGTCTAGCACCATTTTGAACACCTGCTATTGTGTTGGCCGTTGCCATTCCTAAATCATTATGACAATGGCAACTTAAAATAGCGCGATCAATGTTGGAAACATGATTCATCAAATATTTTATTTTTTCGCCATAGGCCTGAGGCAGACAATAACCCGTCGTATCTGGAATATTGATTACCGTGGCTCCTGCTGCAATCATTGCTTCCACCATTTGTGCTAAGAAGGCATTGTCTGCACGACCAGCATCTTCTGCATAAAATTCTACATCCTCTACAAACTTCTTAGCATACTTTACCGCTGCAACGCCACGTTCGATTATTTTCTCTCGAGTACTATTAAATTTGTGTTTGATATGAAAATCTGAAGCACCAATTCCTGTATGGATTCTTTTTCTTTTTGCAAATTTTAAAGATTCAGCCGCACAATCTATGTCTGACATGACGGCTCTCGTAAGTGCACAAATAATTGGATCATTTACTGCTTTTGAAATCTCTACTACAGATTTAAAATCTTCAGGACTGGAGATCGGAAATCCTGCTTCAATCACATCCACGCCGAGAAGTTCTAATTCCTTTGCAATAACTACTTTTTCATTTGTGTCTAATTGACAACCAGGAACCTGTTCTCCATCACGGAGGGTCGTATCAAAAATATAAATCTTGTCGCTCATAAATCTATTTTTAAAAAAATGCTTTTGTGTATGTGTGTTTTTGAAATTTAATTAAGCCATTATTTTCTCATTGGCTATAGCATGAATCGTATCAAGCACTTGTTGGCCCATTTCACGGGTTCCAAGTATTTTTGATGGATCGGTACTTTTGTCCATAATATCTTTTGTTCGATATCCTTCTTTTAAAACCTTATCTACCGCTTCAACAATCATTTTTCCGGCTGCCGGAGCATTTAAGCCTCGGTTACACATCAAGGCCGTTGAAAGAATGGTGGCTAAGGGATTTGCCAAATTTTGACCAGCAATATCTGGAGCCGATCCGTGGATAGGTTCAAATATCCCTACTTCATTTCCGATGGAAGCGGAGGCTAACATGCCCAATGATCCCGCAATTTGAGAGGCTTCATCTGTTAAGATATCACCAAACATATTCCCAGTAAGGACTACATCAAATTGCTTAGGATTTTTAATTAATTGCATCGCCGCATTATCAACAAAAAGGTGAATAACTTCGACATCAGGATATTCTGATGATAGTTCTTGGACCACCTCACGCCATAGACGGGATGATTCTAAAACGTTGGCTTTGTCGACGGAATGCAAGATTTTTTTTCTAGTCTGGGCTGCTTCAAAAGCCATTCTAGCGATTCTTTCTACTTCGTATTTTGCATAGATTTTGGTGTCAAAAGCAATGGTCCCATCTTCTTTACGTCCCCGTGGCTGACCAAAATATATACCACCCGTTAGTTCTCTAAAAAATAGAATATCCGTTCCTTGAATAATTTCTTTTTTTAATGAGGATGCATCCAGCAATTCATCGAATAAAAGAATCGGTCGGATATTCGCGTATAATCCAAGACCCTTTCTGATGGCTAAAAGTCCTTGCTCTGGACGAACTTTTAAGTGTGGATTAAGATCGTAATGTGGATCACCAATGGCACCTAAAAGAACTGCGTCAGATGCTTTACAACGTTCAAGTGTCGCTTCAGGAAGCGGTTTGCCCGTGGCCTGAATAGCAGCATGACCCAAAAGTTCATGATGAAAATTAAACGTCATGTTATGGTACTTACCTGCTGTTTCTAAAGCTTTTACACCCCAATCAGTTACTTCTTTTCCAATGCCATCACCGGCGAGTACACAAATATTTATTTCTTTCATTTTTTCTTTTTTTGTGGTAGAGAAAATTTGCGTAGAGACTATAGAGACAATTCATGAATTGTCTTTACATGAATTGTCTCTACGGTCTCTACATAACAACTCTACTTTCCTCATATACCTCGATCTCCTTCGTCAGGGAAAGGATGTAATCGATATCATCATAATTATTGATCAGGCAACGTTTTTTATATTTGCCAATTTCAAAATGCTCCGTTATTCCAATTTCTGGAATGCTCAGGGTTTGATTTGGAATGTCCACCGTAACTTCCAGATTTGGATTTTTTTCAACTCCGTTAAATATCTTATCCAAAATCTTGTCACTTACTTTTAGTGGGAGTATCTGGTTATTTAAAGCATTGTTTTTAAAAATATCTGCAAAAAAACTTGAGATCACAACTTTAAATCCATAATCATTGATTGCCCAAGCAGCGTGTTCTCGACTACTACCGCAGCCGAAATTTTTACCTGCCACCAAGATATCGCCTGTATAGATTCCAGCGTTTAGCACAAAGTCAGCAACTTTTTCTCCAGTATTTTTATTATATCGCCAATCGCGAAATAGATTTTCACCAAAGCCTTCTCTGCTGGTAGATTTTAAAAATCGAGCAGGAATAATTTGGTCGGTATCCACATTTTCTAATGGAAGTGGAACGATGGTACTTTTTATAATTTCCATTTTCTTTTTAATTTAAATAGTGGCAAGCGCTGGTTCAAGCAATTCTCGAACATCACAAATTTCTCCTTTCACCGCTGCCGCTGCTGCCATTAAAGGGCTTACTAAAAACGTTCTTGCTCCTTGTCCTTGTCTGCCTTCAAAATTTCTATTGGAAGTAGAGACGCAATATTTTCCTGCTGGAACTTTATCTTCATTCATCGCTAGACAAGCAGAACACCCTGGCTGTCGTAAATCAAAACCTGCGTTGGTAAAAACTTTGTCTAGTCCTTCGGCAATGGCCTGTGATTCGACTTTTTTACTACCAGGAACAATCCATACTTCTACGTCGGCAGCTTTTTGTTTACCACGTACGAAATCTGCCACAATTCGTAAATCTTCAATTCGACTATTGGTACAAGAACCAATAAAAACGTAGTCAATCTTTTTTCCAATCAAGGTCTGTTGACCAGTAAGTCCCATGTAGTTTAGGGACTTTGCCATTTCTTCTGCAGAACTATTTAAGGCCACTTCTGGAATATTTTCTTGAATTCCAATACCCATTCCTGGATTGGTGCCGTAGGTGATCATTGGCTGAATAGCTTCCGCTTTAAAATGATATTCCTTATCAAATTTTGCGTCTTGATCAGAGTATAATGTCTCCCAATAAGTCATGGCTTTTTCCCATTCCTCACCTTTGGGTGTAAACTGTCGGTCTTTGATATAATCAAAAGTGATTTGATCAGGAGCGATCAATCCACCACGTGCGCCCATCTCAATACTCATATTACAAATGGTCATTCGAGCTTCCATACTAAGGTTGCGAATAGCAGAACCACAGTACTCCACAAAATAACCCGTACCACCAGAAGCAGAAATTTGAGCGATTATATAAAGAATAATGTCCTTTGATAAAACGCCTCGGGAAAGGGTGCCATCAATTTGGATTTTCATTGTTTTCGGTTTCGATTGTAGGATGGCCTGTGTAGCGAGTACTTGTTCTACCTCGCTTGTCCCTATTCCAAATGCAATACTACCCAACGCACCGTGTGTTGCTGTATGAGAGTCTCCGCAAACCATCGTCATGCCGGGAAGACTGATTCCTAATTCTGGACCAATGACGTGAACGATTCCTTGCTTTTCATGGCCAAGACCATATAAATCCAAACCGAATTCTTTGCAGTTACGGGTAAGCGTATCTACTTGAAATTTTGATAACGGTTCTTGAATTGGAAGATGTTGATTTTTTGTAGGAACATTGTGATCGGCGGTTGCAATGGTTTGAGTAGGTCGATATACGGGTAGACCTCGTCTTCTTAGACCATCAAATGCTTGAGGAGAAGTGACCTCATGAATAAAATGCCGATCAATATATAGTAGATCAGGATGACCTTCTTGGCGATGAACCAAATGAGCATCCCATATTTTTTCAAAAAGAGTTTTTGCTTTGGAGGATTCCATGTACTTTTAGTTTTTTCTCACACCTCTTTAAAATTGCGGATAACAAATAATTATGATTATTATCGCAATTTTATTTAGGTTTAAAATGGTAAGCGTAAAAGTAATGGCCTTTTTACTTCTAGGCGAATCATCTTTTGAAACGGTAACGGTGGCTAAGTGTATTCTTAAACTTATAAAGAGTTGATATTCAAATAATTGAGCAATAATAAACTACAATGTCCAATCCTATAAATGATCCATTATTTAGGCTAATTAAAAGTCTAAGCAAATCGGAAAAGCGAAATTTTACGCTTTATGTCAATCGTATTCAAGATACGAAGCGGGTGAAATTCGTTCAGTTGTTTGAGGTGTTGGATCGTCAGAAAAAATACAATGAAGAACAAATCTTTCAAAAGATTCCAGGGTTAAAGCGTTCCCAATTATCTAATATTCGACGACATCTTTATAAGCAGATTCTAACCAGTTTAAGGATGATCAATATTCAAGTGAATGTAGATCTAGCGATTAGAGAGCAAATTGATTTTGCTAAAATTTTATATAATAAAGGTTTTTATAAGGATAGTTTAAGAATTTTAGAACGAGCCAAGACCCAAGCGATGAATGCTCATCAAGATTTATTGCACCTAGAAATTTTAGAATTTGAAAAATTAATTGAGCTTCGACATATCACAAGAAGTAGTGCTGATCGAGCGGATATTTTGACAAGCGACGCGGTAAAACGGGCTGGAATTATCAATACGAGTAGTCAATTATCAAATCTTAGTTTGCGGCTATATGGTTTGTACATAAAAATTGGCCACATAAAACAAGAGAAAGATTTTTACATGTTGACGGAATTTTTTCGATCCAATTTGCCGAGTACTCTAGAATCAGAAATGACTTTTGTAGAAAAAATTACGCTATATCAATGTCATTATTGGTATAATCATATACTTCTAAATTTTGTACAAGGTTATAAATATGCTCAAAAATGGGTAGATCTTTTTGAGCATGATTCGGATATGCAATTGAACGATCCTGAGTTATATATGCAAGGTTTTAATAATTTACTTTCCTCCTTGTTTTATACTAGTTACTTTTCAAAATTTGATGAAAATCTAAAATTACTAGAGATTTTTGGTGAGACCAATCAAAAACGTTTTAATAAAAATGAAGCGGTTCAGTACTTTCTTTATTTGAATAGTCATCGAATCAATAGTTATTTTATGCAAGGTGCTTTTTCAGAGGGGGTGAAGATCATTCCGGAATTAAAAAAGCAGTTGAGTGTTTATGAACCACATTTAGATCAACATCGGATCATGATCTTCTATTATCGAATTGCTTGTTTGTATTTTGGTAATGGAAATAATAATGCGGCGATTGATTATCTAAATCGAATCATCAATTTTAGTATAGGACAATTAGGAGAGGACATTCAATGTTATGCTAGAATTTTAAATTTAATTGCTCATTACGAGCTCGGCCATTATAATTTATTGGAACATTTGGTGAAATCGGTTTATCGATTCTTACGGAAAATGGAAGAAATGAATGCGGTGCAAGAAGAAATTTTACGATTTTTAAGAAGGTCCCTAAATGTAAATCCACAAAATCTAACCGAGTCATTTACTCAATTGCGCACCCGACTCATTCCACATACCCATAATCCTGTAGAGCGTCGCTCTTTTTTATATCTCGATATTATTTCATGGCTGACTTCTAAGATTGAAAATCGACCTGTTCAGGAGATCATTCAAGAGAAGTTTAAGAAGGAGAAGCGGTAAGAAACTAAAAACGAAAACGTTTACTGAACTTTTAAAGTTTTAGTAAACGTTTTCGTTTTTAGTCAACCATTTTCCCCCCTCACTGTTTCTTGGTTATGAAAATCTTATATTTAATACTTACCGTAATGCTAATGATGTCGGATGCTAGTTTTTTTGAATTTAAAAATGAAAAAGAAATAAATTCTTGGAGAATCGTGAATGATGGCGTAATGGGAGGCCTATCAGAAGGAAATATTAAATGGAATAAAAAGACTAATACGATG
>CALKJE010000048.1 GCA_937995675.1 uncultured Saprospiraceae bacterium | reverse complement strand
ACGGTTGGAACGATAAAACCATAAGTCTTTTCTATCAACTGCTGGATATGAACTCCTATTTTTTTAGTATCCTGCTCTTTATCACTTTCTAAAAGAATATTACCGCTTTGGATGTAGGTACGTATTTCGGAATAACCGTTTTTACCTAATAGCATCCGAAGATCTCCCATCAGGATTTTGCGTTTCCCACCAACATTAATACCACGAAGTAGGACGATAAGTGTTTTGTTTTTCATAGTGCTTTTTCTTGCTTCTTGCTTCCTTTAATTACATAAATTACAAACTCCTTCTACATAGACCGTAACTTTTTTTATATCCATATTAGGAATTAAAATTTCAATCTGTTGCGTTGGTATCTCACAAGTCACTGCTTCACATTTTACACATTTAAAGTGAACATGGTCATGAGCATGGTGGTGGACATCACATTTTTTACCACAAATCGCATAATAGCTTTCATTATTTTCTTGAAATGCTTTGTGGATAATACCTTTTTCTTTCAAGCTTTCTAAAGTTCTATACAGCGTTACTCTATCCATAGATTTCATGGCTTTCTGAATAGCAGAATAAGGCATGGCAGATTTATAGGCATCTATATTAGTCAATAAATTTAGTCGATGACTCGTAGCTTTTAATGCTCTACTATGTAGCAATTCTTTAAAATATTGGTCAGTCATATAATAAAATTTCCTATAAAAGTACAAAGAAGTTATTCGAAACTAGGTTTGATTTAAAAAATTTTTCCTAGTACATGGTATATTGTTGCTTTCGGAAAACATTATTTAACTCCAAAAAGTTCAACCGGATTTCTACCTTAGAAATACATCAAATAAAAATTGCCTCTATCCTATCTACGATTCTTTAATTTTTTATAAAGAATTTTGGACAAAATAGAGGCATCAACAATATTTATCTAAGAAGTTGTTTAATAATTCCAAAAGCAGCCGAGAGCTAGAGAAAATTATTCAGATCTAGTCTCTTTTTTGAGTGAATAGCCGCGCTATTGACGAAAAAAAAGGCGACGAGATGGAGAATTTTATCAGCTCGTAGGCAATTTGGGAATTTTTAAACAACTTCTATAACAACTCGACGCTATGACTTCAGCGTTTTAAAACTAAAAATTGCTAAGTAATTCTACTGAACTTCTACAGGGAAAGTCACCTCAATATCCGTTTCACCACCCGCGTTTCCAATTTCACCATCTGATACACCAGCAGCAGATTTATCCGGCTCATGTCGAAGAATTACGGTAATAGAACCTGAAGCAGCGGCTCCTGTCACTACGGTGCTGCTCAACCCTATCGGATTCCCGTCGGCATCTTGATCATCATAGCTAATTGCTAAATCCGAAATAGTAGAGGAAAAGAAAAACTGGTGCTCTTCATCCTCTTCTTCGATCTCTTCGGTAATACTTTCTGCCGGAGACTCTAATTCATTTAATAAGTCTAAGCTCCCCGTATACGATGTATTAGCAGCAAGTACACCACTCACAATCGTTGGTTCGACTTCTCCATCTCCATCCAAATCAACAAAACTTAATGTAACATTTGCTCCACCATCTGTGGGTGTTAAGGTGTAAATTACCGTCGTAATGAGTTCTACGTCAGGTGGTATCACAGGATCTTTCTTACAGGATGTAAAAAGTAAAGAAGAAATTAATGCGATAGCTAAGATTTTTTTTGTCATCTGAATTAAGTTTTGAGTAAAGTTGTTTAGATAATCTTCATAAAAAATGAGAAAATTATTAAACAGCTTCATTATTAACGATGAGGCAAATATAATCCTTTATTTTATTAATGCAACAATGTTGCATTAATATTTTTTGCTATTTTTTTGCTAATGCTCCTTTTTAGGGAGACTACTTGAAGTCTTTTTCAAATTCGAGCAACCATTTTTTTCGTTCAATTCCGCCACCATAGCCGGTGAGGTTTCCGTCTTTTCCGATGATTCGATGGCAAGGAACGATAATTGAAATTCGATTAAAGCCATTGGCTCTTCCGACGGCTCGAACGGCTTTAGGTTTGTTTAACTTCTTTGCAAGTTGTTGATAACTAGCCGTTGTTCCGAATGGAATTTCTTTTAAAACCTTCCAAACTTCATTTTGGAAATCGGTCCCAGGCGTATCCAACGGCACTTCGAAACTTGTTCGCTTTCCAGCAAAGTATGCTTTAATTTCTTTTTTTAATTGTTTGGTATGTTGATTCTCTCCGATTAAAATTTCGGCATTTAGTCTTTTTTGTAAATCCCTAAATTCTGTTTCGAGCATTTTCCGATCCGTAAATTCTAATAAACAAATTCCCTTTTCGGTCGCACAAACAAACATCGGTCCCAACGGCGTGGTTAATCGATTGATCAAAATAATATTTTTGGAGGTACTCTTGGCCGGAGATTTACCAATCAGTTTTTTATAGGTATAACCAAATCCACTCAACGATTCATATCCCAAATCAAACGCGGTTGCTGTGGCAGACTTCCCATCTTTTAATTCTTTGTAAGCGTTATTAATTCTATACATTCGTTGAAAAGCATGAAACGTAATTCCATAGGTTTTCTTAAACCATCGTCTGACTAATTCGGGACTAATTTCATTTGCTCGAAGCATCGCATCTCCTATTTTTTCTTTAGAATTTTTCTTGACGAATTCGATCGCTCGAACTACTTGCTCAGGAGTTGTGTTGGCATTTTCGGTCGGACAACAAATCTTACAAGGACGAAAACCATTCTTTAAGGCTTCTGAATAAGTGCG
>CALKJE010000047.1 GCA_937995675.1 uncultured Saprospiraceae bacterium | reverse complement strand
TGAGCTTGCTCTAAAAAGTGTATTTCTCGCAAAGATCGCGGAGACGCAGAGATTCTTTAACGTGTATATCTTTTATCGCAAAGCAATTATGTATATTTTTTTTTATTAAATAAGACTCAAAAATCTACTTTCATAGTTTTTAGAGTGAACTCATCGTTGAATCGTTGAATCGTTGAATCGTTGAATTGTTTAAAATAGTTATTCGGTTTACTTATAAAAATAGTTGAGTCGTTGAAAGTTTTTTAAACCATCAACGACTCAATATTTAGACCAAGAAGCGAGTAGCAAGAAGCAAAAACATAGATGATATTCTCCGCTTCGCTTCGCAAATTTATTTCACGTAGAGATTAAATTCTACTCGACGGTTTTTCTTTCGTCCGTCTTTGAAGCGATTGTCAGCAATCGGTTGGGTCTCTCCATATCCAACGTAGTTCATACGGGTGCCACTAATGCCTTTTCTAACTAAGTAATCATAGCAAGATTTTGCTCGATTTTCTGAAAGTTTTTGATTGGTGACAGAAGAGCCAATACTATCTGTATGTCCATTGATCGATAAATTGTAGTCAGGATACTTATTCATCAATACTACAATCTGATCCAAGATCGCGTTAGAAGTAATTTTGAGGGTCGCACGAGCGGAATTAAATTCTATGTTTGAAACTGCTAGATTTAAAATCTCCTTGTCTTCAACTGAAATCTCTGGACAACCATTATTGGCAACAGTTCCTGGACTATTTGGACATTTATCATCTCCATCGGCTACGCCATCATTATCGCTGTCTACCACAACTGGTACAGGACAACCACCATTACTAGCAGGACCTACTTCATTAGGACATCGGTCATCTCCATCAGGTACGCCATCATTATCGCTGTCCACCACAACTGGTTCAGGACAACCATCATTACTAGCAGGACCTGCCTCAGCGGGACATTTATCATCTCCATCAGGTACGCCATCATTATCGCCGTCTAACACAACTGGTTCAGGACAACCTTTTAATTCAATAGTACCTGCTTCCGTAGGACATTCATCTTCTTTATCCATTACACCATCATCGTCCGTATCAGGACAACCACCAAATTTAGCTAATCCAACTTCGGCGGGACAGGCATCATCCTTGTCTGCTACCATATCGCCATCCGAATCAGGACAACCTTTTAGGGCCATTGTTCCAGCCAATAAAGGACAATCATCCATTGCATCCGTAATTCCGTCACCGTCTGCGTCTACTAGCTCTGGTTCGGCAGAGGTACCACTGATGGCAAACATTAATCCTGCTCCATATACAATCTGTTCTCGATTTTCGAGGGTGGTAAAACGATATTCAGATTGAGCTTGTAGATAAGTATTTCTGAATAATCGAATATTCAAACCTAGTCCAACTGGAAAGGCGGCGCCGTGGTTATTTTCACCCGAAAAAGTTTCCAACTGATAACCTAATCCAGCGGTCAAATAAGGGGTAATAAAATAATCTGCAGCAAAATAACCAATCTGTCCAACCAGATCAACCGAAACGTTTAATCTTCCGCTGATATCATTAGCAATACCACTTTCACGTACATTAGCCTTCCCCATTCTAAAAGGAATTCCTACATTGATAAATTTGTTAATATTTTTGAAAATACTTATTTCTCCTCCTTCCGTTCTTTCCGAAAAATTATCCTTATCAAAAAGTGTAATCTTATCGAGCGGAGTAAGGTTATCAATAAGATTATATTTACCCGTTAGTGCAAAACGATTATTCTGGTTTTGAGCATCTAAAGTTCCAATCATGGACAGGCAAATAATTAAAATAAAAATAAATTTGTTTTTCATAATACAATTATTTAGGTGATCGATTTTTTTTTGAACCCATTAAATTCTTTTTGCCTCACTCGACTGCGGCTAAAGAGGGTAAGTAACAAATTCACGCATAACATTTAAAAATAGTACTTCATTTTCAAACCCTCATTTCCACGTCCCTTAGAGTTTACTTTAAATACAAGTTGAACTCGACCCGACGATTTTTCTCTCGTCCCTCTTTGAAGCGGTTGTCAGCGATTGGTTGACTTTCACCATAACCGACATAATTAATTCGACTACTATCGATTCCTTTTCTAATCAAATAATCATAACAAGATTTCGCTCGTCGCTCGGAAAGTACTTGATTCGTTGTGGAAGAGCCAACACTATCGGTATGACCATTGATCGATAAATGATGATCAGGGTATTTATTCATCAGCATTACGATCTGATCTAAGTTTGCAAAGGAAGAAGTTTTTAGCGTCGCTCGAGAGGATTGAAATTCTACATTGGAAACGGCTAAATTTAAAATCTCTTTGTCTTCTACTTTTATCTCTGGACAACCATTATTGGCTGCGGTTCCAGCACTATTTGGACAACGATCATCTTCATCATTGATACCATCATTATCTGTATCTTTTACTTCAGGGCATCCGTCATTACTCAATGTTCCCGCTTCATTTGGACAACGGTCATCTTTGTCTTCTACTCCATCGTTATCAGCATCTTGAACAGGACAACCATTATTCGCTAACGTTCCAGCTTCAGCAGGGCATTCATCTTCTCCATCAGGTACTCCGTCACCATCTGCATCTTGAACAGGACAACCTTTTAACTCAATGGTTCCTACTTCATCAGGACATTCGTCTTCTTTGTCCATCACACCATCATTATCAGTATCTGGGCATCCTCCAAACTTAGCCAATCCTTTTACGTCGGGGCAGTCATCATCTTTGTCAGCTATTCTATCTCTATCCGAATCAGGACAACCGTTACGTTTAGCTTTTCCTGGTTCTTCTGGACATTCATCATCTTTGTTTTTTATTCCATCACCATCATTGTCTTTATTTCCTTCATCTTTTTTTCTACTTAATGGAAACATCAGACCCACTCCATAAACAATTTGATCTCGATTTTCAGAAGAAACAAATCTATATTCTGTTTGAGCTTGAATGTATACATTTGGGTGAAGACGAATATTGAGTCCTGCTCCAACCGGAAAAGCAATGCTGTGGGCATTATTGCTGCTTGGGGTCTCTAGCTGATATCCAACTCCTCCCATAATATAAGGAGAGACAATATAATCTTTATAGAAATAGCCAATCTGGGCTACTAGATCCAAAGAAATATTTAATCTTCTACTAAATTCATCTGGAATACCATCTCTACGAACTTCCGCTTTTCCCATTCTTAATGGAATTCCAACGTTAACAAACTTATTAATATTTCTAACGAGGCTTATTTCTCCACCTTCCGTTGTAGCGGATAAATTATCTTTATTGTAAAGGCTAAAACCATCTAGTGGCGTAAGATTGTCAATAAAATTATACTTCGCTGTAAAAGCATAACGATTGTTTCGATTTTGAGCACTAAGGTTTCCAATCAATAAAGTACTTATGATCAGAAAAAAAAGAAACTTATTTTTCATTTCAAGTGATTTTAGGTGATTTTGTTTTCAAATAATTCAAAGAGTAAAAAAGCATCCGCTCTGGAACAACAAAGTACAAAAATATCTTAATCTCTCAATCCTCTACCCTCTTTTTTTATCTTACCTTCCTTATCTAATTTTTTCATTAGACGATCTAAAATTCCATTGATAAAATCTTTGCTTTTATCCGTACTATAAGATTTGGCAATCTCTACAAATTCGTTTAAGGTTACTTTGGTTGGAATGGAAGAAAAAGTCATCAATTCTATCAAAGCCATTTTTATTAAAATCATATCCATAATGGCTACTCGATCTGCATCCCAATTTTTAAGGATCGGTTCGATAATGGCGAGTAGCTTCGTATCATCATGGTGAACGAGTTGGAACATTTTTTCTCCAAAGTCAACTACGGTATCATCTCCGGGTCGGTACTTATTCAAAAAGTCCTCTTCACTTGGTAAAGCTTTAATGGTCTTTTTGATGGTCCCCATAACCAAAGATTTATCATCTGGCCAGTTGGCAGAATAATCTTCAATAATTTCATTAAAGACTTCACTGCTGGTGCAATGCTTATAAAGTTTTAATAAAATCTGACGGTGACTTTCATCGATATCCTCAGCCACTAAATAGGCTTTGTATTCATCCGTCTTAGCAAAATCTAGGTAAATTTTTCGGACATTGTCTTGATCGGTATGCTTGTCTAATTCTAATCGAATGATTTCTTGCTGCAAGGATTGATTGGTGGCAAGGGCACGAATTAGCGGATTTCGATAAATTCGATCTGTAAAAATTTTGTCTTCTTCTGTCGGTAAGTGTTTGACTTTTCGTCGATCTCGATCCTTTTCTGCGTAGCTGGTAACGCCCATGAGGAGGTATAGATTATAGAGATACATGTCGAAAGCCGACTGGATATTGCCATGATAGCGGCGAAGGGCTTCAGGGTAAGTTAGCTGTTCATCTCGACTCATCGAGTACAGCATCTGCATGACTTTTATGCGGATATTTCTTCTGCTTAGCATTAGTGACGTTTCAAACAGCAGTTTAGGAGTTTGTACAAATTAGAACGTATCTAAATCTATACAATAGTTTACTCGGCAAAGAAAGTCATTTTTTTTAAATTCTCAAGAATTAATTGATTTTTATTAGAAATAAGATTCTGGGTTTAATAAATACCTTATCAACTAAAGGCAGCTTGAATGCTACTGGCTTTTTGCCCTCTTCAATCGCGAACAAGTGAAACAGGAAACCAGCAACAAATAACACTTTCTGTAATAGATATTTAATTCATAAAAAATGGATAAGCGAGATCAATCGCTTATCCATTTTAAAACTAGGAAGATATCTGAGTGTTTTGGGTTATCTCGCAATGCCTAATTCTTCGTAAGCAGGCAATTTATTGATATGCCATTTATTGACAATTTTACCATCTTTCCAAAGCACCACTCCGGGATTGGATCGTACGATGGTTTTTAATAAAATATCATCGGCTTCATAAATTGGGAAACCAGCTTGTACTTCATGTCTAAAAGCTTCTAATGTTTCCTGTCCTGCTCCTCCCGCTACTCCAAAGAATTTAACGCCATTGGCTTCTGCTTTTTTGGCCAATGGAGAAATGATAGAACGGTAAGCTTCTAGAAATGAAGGTTTATCTGTTTTTAATTTATAAGAAACCACCATCAGCGAATAACCTGATTCCTCCAATAAAACTTCAGACATATTATTACCATCTGCATCCGTAAAATCAAAATCACTGATCTTGGTTGCCTCCATGGTCGGCTTGGTTTTAATCTGATCTAGAATTTCAAATTTCGTTTTTGGATATTCTTTGAAATTCTTCATGTAATCATTGAATGGCAATTTGATCTCTTCCCCTGTCTCCTTATTCTTCATCAAATAATGCGTGATTTTTACACTTGCGGCTGCCTCTTCTTCCAACGCTCTTTGCGTTCTTACATCTGCTCCTTTCTTAAATGGACGGAAGTCTGTTCCTGGAATATTCCACATAAAATTTGAAAAACAGTAGATGGTTAAAGCGACGAGTGAAACGCCTA
>CALKJE010000046.1 GCA_937995675.1 uncultured Saprospiraceae bacterium | reverse complement strand
ATCGTTTAATCGTTGAGATGCAGAACCTATATTATTAAAAGTGAGGTGGAAAATTAAAATATCTATTTTTGGGGACAAGATTAAGTCTTATAATTTTTTGCCGTTTTACCTTTTATGAAAATTCACTTGCTAAAATATTTTTCATAAAAATATTTATGCGATAGCAAAATTCAACAAGCGAAGCGTTTCAACATTTCAACAAGCGAAGCGTTTCAACGAGCAAAGCGTTTCATCAATTAACTAAACTCCAAGTGACGCCGGATGTTTTAAAACCAACAAGCCCCTGCTTTTTTGTAAAATAAAAGTGGGGGTATTGTTTTTCTGAGACATAGACCTCCGTGAATTCTTGATCATTTAATACTACCTTTTCCTTTTTGATCATGACTCCACCTAATTCACTTTTTAATTGAGTTTGGTTAACGGGTTTTGAAAAATCTTTTTCGATCATAAAACCAGACATAGCGGTTCCTTCATAATCCATACTAAAGCGCATCGTGGTGATAAATTCTCTTACGTAAACGGTTGGCTGCAAATGACTGAAGAGTAAATCTCCACTGAGATCTTTTCCATTTAATTTTCCACTCATAAAAAAACGGGTGACTTCTCCTCCTAAATATTCGCAGGTCGTTTTTGATTTTACGTCAAAGGTGGAACAGATTTTTTTGGTACAAAGACGATTTTTCAATCCTTGCTCTTTGTTTTGAATGGTTAATTCTAATCGTTCGTCATTTTGGTTTTTAAAGACGAGGACTTGATTGGGTTGGTAATTTGGAATGTACTTTTTAGCGGCAGTTGTAAACGGTAAGGTTCCTATTTTTTTATCTGGTGGACAGTTAATTTGGGTTTTGCAACTGAAGAGTAAGAGAAGGGTTATGGTGGAGAGGAGAATTAATTTCATGATGCTTTATTTTTATTGATTGGGATCTATTTAATTTAGAGATCGTGTGTTTTTGTTTTTTGTCGCGCAGAACTTGTACCGCCGTAGCGGTAGGCGCAGGACCTGTTCCGAACTTGTTTCGGAAGACGCTTTAACCTGCCTTTGCCGGCAGGCAGGCGTGTATATCTTTATCGTTTTTTTTCTGGGCTTGTCCAAAATTTTGTTTTTTTGGAAGAAGAATGTTCATTTAATCATTCTAACATAAAAAACGTAAAATAAATTGTAAACATAGTTTTTTTCGTTTTTTACATTAAAATCAAATCAACAAATCAACGATTCAACAAGCGAAGCGATTCAACAAGTGAAACGATTCAACAAGTGAAACGATTCAACATTTCAACAAGCGCAGCGATTCAACACCTCAACACTATTACAGCTCCACTGTCACCCAAACCAACAAATGATCGCTTGCTTTTTTATTTTTCACAATATCATACAAAGGCGCTCCTTCGGCTGGCCAGAACACGCCGCTGTCGAGGGCTTTGAGATTTTTGGAAGGAAGTACATAATCAATTCTAGCGCCAAAAAAAGCGGTATCAAAGGCTGGATCTGCTTTGTCGGTTTTTCGGCGGTTGTAGATTTTGCCGCCTTTGCTTTTTGGGATTAGGTTACCATTTGAAACGGTTTGATTTATTTTTGGATCGTCTAGTAATTGGCTGATCGCTCCGGGTGCGCTATCGCCGTCAATTGGGTCTGCATTTAGATCACCTAAGATGACGAAGGAAGCATCATTCTGTAATCCGCCTCTTTTTCCTTGATCGGTTCTTAGGTAGGATTCATTATTTACAATGTCCTTGAGTAGTCGAATTTCATCGTAATTTCTTAATCCATTTTTATCTTCTGGTCCATCGAAAACAGGTGGCGTAGGATGAGCGATGACCGTGTGTATAATTTTCCCAGCGGGCATTCGGATAGGGATTGTCACATGATTTTTAGAAGAAATTCGAAATACTTCCCATGCTTTTTGATCATAATAAGGTTTACCATCTGCATTTACTGGAATTTTAGCATCTGGAATATCGGCCCAGCGTTGCTCTTGGTAAGACAATAAATTTTCTTCATCAATCGGGTATTTTGAAAGAATGGCAAAAGCATATTGTCCTTCGTAACGACCAAACCCATACGCATCATTGGGTAACTTAATCGCACCATCTCCATCAAAATCTGCCGGACTCAACACGCCTGTATTGGAAGGAAAAGCCATACGATAGGGATAACGGATCCCTTGCTCACCATGCTGATTTTTTGCTAAATATTTCTCTTCAAATAAGTCTAGCAGTCTTCCATCAGGATCATAGTCAAACTCACAAAGGACCAAGACATCGGGGCGTACTCGTTGAATTACGGCGGCTACGTTTTGGATTTGGGTATCTCGTCCCGAAGATAAATCTCGTTTTAATTGTCCGGGACGATCTCGAAACATCGCAACGTTGTAGGTAGCAAACTTTGCTTCTTTGGCAACTTCTGCAATCGGTGCTTTTGCGTCTATTTTTGTTTCCTTAGAATTACAGGAAAGGAGAAAAAGAAAAATTAATAGACAAGTGAGAAGGAGAAGAATTCGCATGTTGTATTATTGATGTGTGAATATGTGTATTTGCGGATTTATTTCTCAATTAGGGAGATAAAATTCGTGAATTTTATCTACAACTTAATCACCGGAATTCTGCCTTCTACGATTAGTCGTCCTTCGGTTGCGGCTTCGATTTCTTTTACACTTACACCCGGTGCTCTTTCTAATAATTTAAAACCATCAGGTGTAACATCCAGGACGGCCATATTGGTCACGATTTTTTTGATACATCGAACACCAGTCAATGGCAGGGTACAAGATTTTAGTAGTTTAGATTTACCGCTACGACTGGTATGACTCATCGCTACAATGATATTATCAGCAGAAGCAACAAGATCCATCGCACCACCCATTCCTTTTACCATTTTACCAGGAATTTTCCAGTTAGCAATGTCTCCTTTTTCAGAAACTTCCATTGCTCCAAGAACAGTTAGTTGAATATGTTGACCACGAATCATCGAAAAGCTTGTTGCTGAATCAAAGATCGATGCTCCAGGCAACGGCGTAATGGTTTGCTTTCCAGCATTAATCATATCTGCATCTTCTTCTCCTTCGAAAGGAAAAGGTCCCATTCCGAGAATACCATTTTCAGATTGAAAAACAACGTTAATTCCTTTGGGTACAAAATTAGCAATCAAGGTTGGAATTCCGATTCCTAGATTGACGTACCAGCCATCTTTTAGTTCTTGAGAAATTCGTTGCGCTATTTGATTTCGATCTAGCATTGTTAAGTTGTTGAAATGTTGAAATGTTGAAATGTTGAATCGCTTCGCTTGTTGAATCGTTGAATCGTTGAAATTTATTTAAATTAAATTTTAACAAAAAATTAAAAGTTTAATTTTAGTTGTTATTTTTTTATCCTACTCTACTTCTCTTGATCTTTATGAATTATAATCCGTCTTATCAAATAAGTTATAACACGGTTAATACACCCCGAATCAATTCAACAAATCAACGATTCAACAAATCAACTTTTTTTCCGTACCGTTCTTTGTTCGATGCGTTTTTCGTAATCTTTTCCTTGGAAAATTCTTTGTACAAAAATACCGGGCGTATGAATAAAGTTTGGATCTAATTCTCCGGGCTCTACCAATTCTTCTACTTCTGCAACGGTTATTTTTCCAGCCATCGCCATTAGTGGATTAAAATTACGAGCGGTTCCTTTAAAAATTAAATTACCAAAACGATCTCCTTTCCATGCTTTTACCAAGGCAAAGTCAGCCGTCAAAGCGTGTTCTAATAAGTGCGGCTTTCCATTAAAATACCGAACCTCTTTTCCTTCGGCTACTTCGGTTCCATAACCTGCTGGCGTAAAGAAGGCAGGAACACCGGATCCACCAGCTTGACAACGAGCTGCCAGTGATCCTTGGGGAATCAGATCCACTTCTAGTTCACCACTAAGCATCTGCCTTTCAAATTCTGCATTCTCACCTACGTAAGAACTCATCATTTTTTTGATCTGCTTTTTTTGTAATAAAAGGCCTAGACCAAAATCATCTACTCCCGCATTATTAGAAATACAAGTGAGTCCTTTGGTTCCTTTTTTGACCAATGCTGCTATACAATTTTCAGGAATACCACAAAGGCCAAAACCACCGACCATCAAAGTCATGTTGTTTTTAATTCCCTTGATCGCTGCCGTTGCATTTTTTACTACTTTATCCATTTAGAATTGATTATGTTTTTAATTGTTTTATCGTTTATGTATTTAATCGTTTAGACTCTTTTTGTTATGCAAACAATTAAACGATTCAACAACTCAACGATTAAATACCCAAAATAATTAAGAATGCGCCTTCACTGCTGGTTTATAATCTTTTTTATCGATCACTATTTTTGCAATTACCTCGGCAAGGATTTCTGAAGTTCCTCCGCCGATCGGTCCTAGACGACTATCCCGTAGCATTCGCGCCAATGGATATTCTTCCATATAACCATATCCTCCCAGACATTGTAGACAATCATAGATTACTTCGTCTGCCATTTTGGTCGCTTTCATCTTTGCCATACTCGCTTCCTTCACCGGATATTCTCCACGAACCATTTGATCGGTAATCATATAATTAAAGGACTTGTGAATTTCAACATCACTCGCCATATGTGCAATTTTATGTCGTAGTACTTGGAAGCGGTCAAGCGTCTTACCAAAAGCCATTCGTTCAGACATATATTGCGTCGCATACTCTACGGCATACTCGGCACGAGCGTGCGCATTAACTGCCATGATCAATCGCTCTAGCGCAAGGTGCTGCATCAGGTAAGCGAATCCTTTATTTTCTTGTCCCATTAAGTTTTCGGCAGGAATTCGAACATTGTCAAAAGCAATTTCTCCAGTATCTGAAGCTCGCCATCCTAGTTTGTCCAGTTTGCTAGCGCTTACACCAGCAGTATCTCGATCTATGAGAAACATACTGATACCACGACCTTTTGCCTCTGGATCTGTTTTGGCCGAGACCACTAAATAATCACTATAAACACCATTGGTTATAAAAGTCTTTGAACCGTTGATAATCCATTCGTCTCCTTCTTTGACCGCGGTGGTTCTCATGCCTGCGACGTCACTTCCAGCAAAAGGTTCTGAGATACAAAGACAGCCAATTTTCTTTCCTTCGATACTTGGACGTAAATATTCTTGTTTGATTCGCTCGTCCCCTTCTGCGTTCAGGTGTTGCATCGCTAGATAAGCATGTGCCCACATCGCTGCAGCAAAACCACCGGAATTAATGCGTTGCATTTCTTCCAAAAATATGACGGTGTAAAAAAGATCTAGATCCATTCCTCCATAGGCTTCCGGATAGGCAATCCCGAAATATCCCATCTCTCCAAATTTCTCCCAAATAAAGCGTTCAATAGTTCCCGTTTTTTCCCACTTGTTGAGGTGTGGGACGACTTCTTTTTGTAAAAAGTCTCTTAATCCTGCGCGAAACATTTCATGCTCTTCGGTAAAATAGGTATAATTCATTATTGTCGATTTAATTTGGTAAAACTTGGTATTCTTAATTAATACGGATCTATCACATTACTCGTTACAAAGAAGACCTAAAAGTAAGGTTAACTTTGCAAAATATCCGTAATTATATAGACAATTTTAAAGATAGATTGTTGTAAAATGCATTGGAAGATTTTTTCTAGGTCAAAACCGTTATTCTGAGCGCTTTTAAGCCTTTGATTCCCTGTAATGCTGCTAATTCTAGATCTTCTACATTCGGTGCTATGATCTTTTTCTCAATCAAATAATTCAGATATTTTTGATATTCCTGACGGTCTTTATCTTGAGAATAGACAATCGCTACTTTTCCTGGCAAAGTCAGTCGATTAGCAGTTCCTAAAATAAGGGCTTTATCAATTCTTTTTTTGAGCAACGCATACCGAACATTGTCATTTCCATCCACATCAAATTTCTTTTCATCCATTCGGAATCGGATCGTCATTGGGACGCTATATACTAAGATTAATTGTGCCGTAGTCATGTGGTGAGACAAATCAGATTGTAGATTGGCAATCCTGCGAGTCAGTTCACACATTGATTTTAATTGCCACAATCTAAATGTTTCTAATTGTTGAATTTCGAATCGTTGGGTCTTAAGTAGTGAATTGCCCAGAAACAAATCATAGGAAATTCCATCGGTTTGATATCGTTCAAAATAATGCGGTAATACTTTTTGCATCGCAGCTTCTTCCTCATCCAAAAATGATACAATCGTTTGATTGATCATAAGCATGCTCGCTTCAAAATTTTTCCTACGAGTAGCGATCATCCCTAACTTAGGATCGATTAACTGCTCGTACTCTTCCCAATGTTGTAATACTTTTGCATGAATATTTTTTACTGAATGAAGAAAAGGATGAATTACCGAGGCAATCAATTCTCGGCTTTCCAATTCTTCGTCGGGCGTAAACATCGTTTCATGTCCTAGTTTAATTTCTTCGATCAATCGGATAATAGCATCGGTCTTTTGCGGTGCACCATATTTTTTAGCCAACTGTAATACAATCAATAGTTCTTGCCAGTTTTCCATCATGTCGGCCTGAATGGCACGATTGCGCTGCATGGTCGAACTAACCACATCAGCTTGTCCATACAATGGATAAACATCTTTAAAAATAATAGGCTCGGGTTCGACAGACTCACCAGAAAGAATGCGATTTGCTTCCGTCAAAAAACGCCACTCAACACTGGGATGGATATTCGTATATTTTTTTCGAATAATCGCTCCGATCGCATTATTGATCTCATCCACTTTTCGGGATAATGCTGAACGAAATAGCGGTTGTATTTCTTTGATTTTTATTCTGGTAAAACTATTCAACGCGTAAGGACCTGGTGCAGCTAATTCTAAAATGCCAAAAACCTTTCCCGAACTTCTTTCTAAGGGCGCGATATAAATGCTTTGAATTCCTTCTTTGATTAATTGTTCTTCTAGTGGCGTCTTATGTTTTAGTTTGGTAATATTCTGAAAAATATTCGCATGACTATCTCGTACCGATTGATAATAAATCGACTGTTCGTAATCTTTTATTTTTAGCTCTGGAAATGCTTTTTTTAATAAATGTTGTCGCACCGCAAAGTTTTCGGTATTACCTGATTCTTTAGATGGTTTGTATTCCGTTAATCCAAGTCGCAGTCCTGGTACATTAAAATAAGAAGAAAGCAAATCTTCCATTTGTGCAATGGTATGCTCTTCCAAAACCGCATCTCGTTGTAATAAAAACTGGCGAATTCTAGACATGGCTTCTTCCTCCGTTACATCGACTAGATTTACGGCTACCAATCCATGAAACTCAAAATGAGTAGGAGGAATTTTCTCTAACCAAAGTTCTGGTTTATCAAAATTATTGATGAGTTCAAAAATTTCTTCTT
>CALKJE010000045.1 GCA_937995675.1 uncultured Saprospiraceae bacterium | reverse complement strand
GGAATTAACACTACAGACACCAATAACAACATACCGTGAATAATAGCAGATGCTTTGGTTTTTCCACCAGATTGAATATTTGCAGAACTACGAACGATTACTTGGGTAATTGGTAATCCACCGATCATTCCTGAAATAATGTTTCCAGCACCTTGTGCCATCAATTCTCGATTGGTTGGTGTTACTCTTTTTTCAGGATCTAATTTATCCGTTGCTTCTACACATAATAGTGTTTCTAAACTTGCCACTAAAGCAATGGTAAAAGCAGTAACCCAAATAGCAGGATTTGTAATTCCTGCAAAATTCGGGAAGCTAAACTGTCCTAAAAATGAATCAAAGTCAGAAGGAGTTGGAACGTTCACTAAATGATTACTTGCTATACCATATTCAGTTCCTTTAGTAGCAATAAAATAAAGTATTCCTAAAAGTACCGCTACAAATGGTCCTTGGATAATCTTGAAAAACTTGGCTTTTTTGGCCAATACTTTATCCCAAAACAACATGATCGACAAACCAATAATGGCAATGATGGTTGGCCCAATACTAATATTTTTCATCAGCATGGTCAACTCAGAAAAAGTGTTTTGTCCATCTGCTTGATTAAAAGCAAAATCTCCTTCCGCTACCACATCATATCCAAAAAAGTGTGGAATCTGTTTTAGAATGATGATGATTCCGATACCGGTCAACATTCCTTTAATTACAGAAGAAGGAAAATAATATCCAATTACTCCTGCTTTTAGAATTCCAAAAATCAATTGGATAACTCCTCCTAGCACAACCGCTAATAAGAAGTTTTCAAAACCTCCTAAAGTTCCAATCGCCGTTAAAACGATCGCAGCCAATCCAGCTGCTGGACCACTAACACCAATCGCAGAACCACTTAAGGCTCCTACTACAATACCACCAACGATCCCAGCAATTAAACCAGAAAACAGTGGGGCACCACTCGCCAAGGCAATTCCTAAACATAAAGGTAATGCCACGAAAAATACCACCACACTTGATGGCAAATCATTTTTTATATTCCCAAAAAAGGAAGTTGAATTATTTTCTGCATTCATTTTATTAATTTTTAAGCAATTATTAATACTAATCAAAAAAGCGTTTTATCTACAAACAAGCAATATTTGTAGCTAATTAACCACCTTATCAATTATAATTTTTTGATGATTTTTTAATTGAAATAATTTCTGTAAGATAGAAACCTGAATTTCAATTTTTATGATGAATTATTAAGATAAATCGATTTTATGCTTCCGGAGGTGGAGTGATTTGATCTAGAAACGGTTTAGTAGAGATAGGTCCTTCTGTTTGTATTAAAAACTTTGAAAGAATATCGTTTTCTTCTATAAAAGTATGTACTAAAATTTCAATATTTTTATCTTCTTCTGCATTTTCATTCAAATCTTTTTCCGCTTCACCATCTGCTGCAGAATCAATCATATATACACCAAACGTCTCCGCTGCTAAAGCAGTAATGACCACCTCGAAAGAGACAAGAAGGGCAAAAAATGCGGCGATGAGTATAATTTTATTCATGTTCTAATAAAGAATAAATGTTCCACTTTCGTGGTAATTCTTGCAAATTAGTACAAATATAGCAAAAAGACAGTATTACTATCAAAAATGTACGTGTAAATGTCATAGATGTTTCATATATTGACATCGATTACAGTACATAAGAACATAAATAAATTAAAACTGTTCATTTTGGAGATAAAATTTAACTTAAATAATCGTCTTTTTTTGAAAGATCCGCAGGATTCGGAGCTGGGGAAAAAAATAATTGAGCATAGTATCATTCTTTTTGATGAGCTAGGATTTGAGTCTTTTACGTTTAAAAAGCTAGCAAAAGCGATTAATTCAACGGAAAAGTCTATTTATCGATATTTTGAGAATAAGCATTTTATGTTACTCTTCCTTAGTTCTTGGTATTGGGAATGGGTCAAATATTTGATTGAAATCAATAGTAGAAATATTGAAGATCCAGAGCGAAAACTTAAAATTGCTATCCAAAATTTGGTCAATGCTACCGACGAAAATCCAGGTAATAAATATATTAACGAGCATATTTTACATAAAGTCGTAATCAAAGAAGGGGGAAAGGCCTATCATATTCATGATGTAGATGATGAGAATAAAGCAGGCCTATTCTATTCTTATAAATCTTTGGTAAAATCAGTTTCTGAGATCATTTTAGAAATTGATCCAAAGTTCCCATATAGTCTTAGCTTATCAAGCAATCTATTCGAGATGGCAAATAACCAAATTTATTTTGCGGAGCATCTACCTAAATTATCGAGTATTTCTTGTGGAAAGAATATCAATGATGACTTGATCAAAATGTTGTCTTATTTCGTCTTTAAAATTTTAGATAGAAAACCAGTATTTGCTGAATAGGATTAAATATGCGAATCAGGAGTTAACTTTCAATTAATAATGTAGAGAGGCTTTGGAAGATGCTTCTTGCCCCTTGCTTCTTGCTATTTGCTTCCCTCGATCGCTAGCAATTTAAGTGGGCGAGAAGCAAAAAACAAGGAGCAAACATATCTCAGATTCAATTGGAAGATGATATTTTTTGATTTATAT
>CALKJE010000044.1 GCA_937995675.1 uncultured Saprospiraceae bacterium | reverse complement strand
TGGTCATTTTATTCGATTGGATGTGTGCTGAAAAAGAAAAAGAAGGGGTGGAGCGATTTACTAAACAAGCGGCATTTAAAAAGCTTTTTCCTAAGAAAAAATATAAAGATGCAAGCATTCGAATCTTAATGTCTTACCTGTTAAAAGCCATTCAAGATTTTCTAGTTTACCAAAAAATCACGCAGCAGGAAATGGACAACCAAATCCATCTGGCAAACATCTATCAAGAACGAAAATTAGATAAAC
Organism: uncultured Saprospiraceae bacterium; assembly: GCA_937995675.1. Lineage (GTDB taxonomy): Bacteria > Bacteroidota > Bacteroidia > Chitinophagales > Saprospiraceae > JALZUU01. The sequence goes on along the minus strand of CALKJE010000044.1, from coordinate 4,730 downwards.
GCTTCCAACAACTCATCAAGAACATCAAAGAAAAACAAAACAACCAACCTTTTCGAGACGCCGATTTTTATCAACGGGAATTTTTAATTTATAGAGAGGAAAATACTTTTCTTGCTAAGCAGAGTAGGTCGCGTCCGATGAGTTTACAGAAAATTGATGATGCACTTGAGATCAATTTTATTATTCAAAAACTAGCGCAAGCTTGTCTAACCGTTTCTCACCAAACGGTTTATAAATCTGATTATCAGATTGGTTTATTGCCAGAAGTCTTGGTGTATATTGAACAAAATGATTTACTACGAATTCCTGCTATCAACTTATATTATCAAGGATATAAATTTTTAACGGAAGAAGAAAACGCCGCTTACTTTGCTACCTTTAGAAAATTAATCGTTCAACATCAAGATATATTTCCGACTGCTGAAATCCGTGTCCTTTATATCATGGCAATCAATCATTGTATCCAAAAAATTAATCAAGAAAGCGGAACCAAGTATTTACAAGAAGCCTTTAGTTTATATCGTTTAGGGATCGAAAAAAACTTCCTAATCACCAATGGAATTATTAGCAGATTTTCTTATCGAAATATTGTCTCTTCTGGTTTAAAACTCAAAGCGTATGATTGGGTAATCGATTTTATTCATGATTATAAAAAGCATTTGGATAAGGTCTTTAGAGAAAGTACTTTCTATTATTGCCTATCAAGATATTATTATGAAATTGGTAACTACAAAGAAGCCATGAAAATTCTCCAACAAGACAAATATAATGACTTGATTAGCAACTTTGCAGCTAAAACTTTACTCATCAAAATTTATTACGAAAGTCAAGAAAATGACGTACTCGATTATTTCTTAATCAGCTTCGAAGCTTTCATTAAACGAAAAAAAGAAATCGGCTACCACAAAGCCAACTACCTAAACATCATCCGCCTCATGAAAAAAATGCTCGCACTACCGCTTTATAATAAAGCAGCCAAGTCAAAACTAAAAGAGGAAGTCAAAACCACACAACCATTAACAGAACGTGCCTGGTTTTTAGAACAGTTGGGGTAGGGAATTTGCTGATTAGCCCGTTGGCTTTTTTCTATCGCGATTTTACGAAGGAGAGAAGTCGCTAAATAAGGAACCTCGGCAAAAAATGATGGGAAATTACCCCGACCCTGAAGGGAGTTCCCATAATTTTTTGTCTTGTTATAACTAACTGGATTACCAATCTGCAGAATCCTGTAGAGCCTGCCCCGCCTCGGCAAGGGATTCCATTTTTATAAAATCAACCTCTCTCTCGAACCCTCGACTTCGTGGCACGTCGCACACATCCGCATAACCTGTCTCGCATTATAGCGAGATCAAAAAAATCGCATATCTACCAATCCGCACATCCACCAATTCGCACATCAAAAAATCCGCACATCAATCAATCATCTATTCATCTCCCGCACCGCCTCCTCAATCCCCTTCGGACTCAACGGAAACATGTCAATCACTTCTTTAATCACATTGATGGTAAACGTATGTGGCCAATACCGTTTAGGCTCTGGATTCAGCCACGCAATCTTAGGAAAATGCTTCTGCATCTCTCGATAAGTATTCAAACTGGTTCGATTCAATTCGTAGGCTGCCATGGAAGCATCGCCGATAAAAAAGACACGATAGTTTGGATCCTTTTTAAGAATACGTTCTATCGGAACGACCTTTCGTCGATTAGCATCGCTAAAAACGATATCATAAATCGTATTGTGAAAATAGTAGGTCTCTAGATCGTGCGCAAACCGTACTTTCATTTTTTTAAATAAAGTCTGAACCGTTTTTATATAAGGATCCATCGAGTAACCACCGTTGTCGATAAACAACAAAACCTGCAATTTTTCGTCGGTAATACTTTTTAATTCTGGAATAAAAAGTCCTCCTCTTTTGATTCCTTTATTGATCGTCGTTGGAATATCCAATTCGTCTTGTGCCGTTTCTTCCACGATTCCTTTGAGAGAGGAGAGGGCTGCATCTACATTGTTATCATTTAAAATAGCATCTCGATCTACTGGGAAAAATTTTCGATCATTCATCACCTTACGCGCCATTTTTCCTCCGCCCGTTCCACCGACTCGGATACCGTCTTTGGCTGCACCACCATGACCGTATGGAGAAATACCGCCCGTTCCAATCCAATGACTACCACCGGAATGTTTAGAGCGTTGTTCTTTCATCACCTGCTCCATGCGTTCCAATAATTCCTCTAGCGACAAATCCGAATAATCGGCCATCTTATCAAGTGGACGTTGGACAGCGTCGCCAGATGTATCATCTCCATCTTCGTCTTCCAAGTCACCACGATCTTTATCCCAAATTTCTCTACCATCGATAATTTCTTTGATATCATAACTTGTCATATGCACCTCATCCAAGAATTTATTTATCAAATCCTCTGTTTCTAAATCATCTCCAAAACGATCTAAATTATCTTCTCTCCACTTTCGAAAAGTCTCCGACCGTAAAATCGCATCACACAGCGAATCCCCATTTTGAATATCAATATTTAAAAAATAATCATAATAAGCACGCGTAAAAGGACCCATCATTTTCGGATCTTTCACCACAATTCCTCGCAAGACAATATAAATATCACCCAACGTTTTTACCAACCCTTTCTCCATCGATCGCTGCAATAACAACAACGCTCGTACATCCACCGGGAGTCCAAAATTTCGAAAGCGTTCTGGTAAAGTTGAAAACATAATAGTGTTTAATTGTTGATTTGTTGAATCGTTTAATTGATCGACTATTCGATTGAAGGCATTATTAATTATTCATGCGAATCAGGAGTTGGAAATAAATTTATGAGTTAAAGAAACATCATCCTCCAATTGAATTTGGGATATTTTGCTTCTGGCTCCTTGCTTCTGGCTATTTGCTCTCTTCTATCGCGGTCGAAGGAAGCAAATAGCTAGAAGCAAGCGGCCAGAAGCACTTTTCAAAGCTCCTTTTCCTTTTTAATTAAAAAATTTAACCCCTGATTCGCATTGTTCATTAAAAAATTATTAATTACCCATTCATATGTATTGGAAATTCAAGCTCCTCAAGAAACGCCTCTACCTCTATCTCAAAATCACTTTCTCGCAGTGCTATCATTATTTGATCGTTACCAATTTCTGTGGGTTGTTTAATGAAAAAAAGTTTTTTAGCAGCTTCCGTTTTTTGAGCTACAAAGGCCTTTTTAATTTCTTCGATAAATACTTTTTTATCAACCCATCTATTCAAAAAAAGATGAATGTCTTTAAAAATCTCTAAAAATTCATTATTGCTAATCTGCGTACAAAGTCCCCATTTTTCTACTTGAACAACTTCCTCTAGACAATCCACATAAACTTCATGCTGCCAACAAAAATCATAAGTATCCTTAGGTGTTTGATCCGCATCTTCCTTCGAGCCCAACTTCGAAATATAATTTATGTAATCACTATTCTTAATCAGAAAATTGTTCTTATAACCATATAATCTTGCAACCGAAATAGCAAACAACGAAACCCCATATGATTTAAACTCATCACCTGAATCCACTACGAAATCCACTTTCCTATCTCTACCAACTACAACCGTATAGTCCGATATAATTCCCAATAAATTAGTTTTAAAAAGTCTATAATTTGGTTTCTAATTCAGGATGACTTATTTTCGATTCAACGATTCAACGATTCAACGATTCAACGATTCAACGATTCAACGATTCAACAACTAATTAACCCCACTTCGATTCTTAAAGTCATCCGGATTATTCAAAATCATTCTTTGAATTTTTTCCAAATCCGTTTGTGTCTTAATCAAAGTACCAACACCTTCAAGTGCTTGAATTTTATCAATTGCTTCTTTCGAAGAAAACTGTTTGACGTACTTTAGCCAGTTCAATAATTCTCGCGTAGTTGGAGCACGCTCGAGACCAATTCTACGCAGGTGGTAGAAAACATCTAGTGCCGTATTTACAATTGAATTATCTATTTTAGGAAAGTGCTTACTAACGATTTCGCGCATCATATCCGCATCAGGGAAATTGATATAATGATAAATGCATCGTCCTTTAAAAGCCGTAGGCAATTCCTGTTCTCGATTGGATGTAATGACGATGGCTGGCATTTCATCTTCCGAGATTTCGATGACCTCACCAGATTCTGGCATGACAAAACGACGATGACTTAAGGCATACAATAAATCGTTTGGAAATTCTCTTGGCGCTTTATCAATTTCATCAATTAACAGGACAGAGTGGGGCGTACTATACGCCATCGCTGCTGGTCCTTTTACGACATAGTCTGCCAATGATTCAGGATCACGGCCACCGGTAGAGAGCGTGGTCTTCAATCCTTTTTCACTTCGTTGTGCATTCAAGATTTCAATCTGAGAATCTCGTAAATATTTGACATGATCAAACCGCGCCACAAATTGCTCTACATTACTTTTCGATCCTGTCGGATAGACAAAAAGATCTAGATTTTGATCCGCCGCGTACTGCAACGGCAGCTCGGTCTTCCCCGTTCCTGGCTCCCCTTCAATCAATAAAGGCATCCCCAAGGTCCGTGCAATATGAAACGACTGCGCTAATTCTCGGTCACACAAATACTGCTTCGACCCATCCCAAAATTTTTTATCTGCCATTTTTGTTTAATTATTGATTTGTTTAACCTGCCTTTCTGCTTCAGCGAATAAGTCCGTTTATTTATTTTCATTAAAAAGAAACACGTC
>CALKJE010000043.1 GCA_937995675.1 uncultured Saprospiraceae bacterium | reverse complement strand
TTAGTTTTGATCATGGAAATAACTGGCGATCGTTTCAGTTGAATTTACCGATTGTTCCTATTACTGATTTAACGATCAAAGACAATAATTTAATTGTTGCGACGCAAGGTCGAAGTGTATGGATTATTGATGATTTGAGTTTACTTCATCAAGCGACTGCGGTTGGAAAAAATACCAATCATCTTTTCAAACCAAAAGATGCTTATCGAATGGGCGGTGGCGCACGATCTCGTAAGAGTCTGACCGAAGGAGCGAATCATCCGAGTGGAGTAGTTACCTATTTTAATATCAAAGATTTTGATGCTAAAAAAGATACGGTTGTACTAGCCTATCTTAATGCTAAAGGAGATACGTTGCAGATGTATAGTTCTTTTGCGAAAGAAAAAAAGGATTCTCTAGCGGTAAAGAAAGGTGGTAATATGTTTGCCTGGAATACGCGAATCGACGGTGCTGAATCATTAAAAGGAATGATTCTTTGGTGGGCAAATCTCAATGGACCCAAAGCGGTTCCAGGAGCCTATAAAGTGATGTTGGATATTAATGGAAAACAGCAAGTTCAATCGTTTAATATTTTACCAAACCCTAATGCCGAAGCGACCGTAGCAGATATGCAAAAGCAATATGATTTTATTGAGGATATTAATAAAACAGTTGATCGTGCACATCAAAGTATTCGAAAGATTAGAAAAATCAATAAACAATTAAAGACTTTTGAATCGCAATATAAAGAAGATGGACGTACGGCTGACTTACGAGAGAAAGCAAAAAAAATGCGGGAGTCTTTTGGAAAGATTGAAAAAGAACTTTATCAAACCAAAAATCGTTCTCGACAAGATCCACTTAATTTTCCAATTCGATTGACCAATAAATTAGGACACTTAAATAGCTTGGTAGGTATGGGAGATTTCGGACCTACGGATCAAGATGTGGAAGTGAAAAACGAACTAACCGCCGCAATCAAAAAACAACTCACTGCCTTTGATAAAATGCTAGACGACGAAGTCGCTCAATTCAATCAAGACTTTAATCGGTTAAATCTAGAGTATTTGTTTGTTGATTAGAAAGGGAAGACTGTAGAGACAATTCATGTAAAGACAATTCATGAATTGTCTCTACAGCGATCCTTAAACTGTTTCAAAAAAAAAACAGGCCAGAAACACAATGCTTTCTGGCCTGTTATAATTCTATTTAGTTTTTAATAAAATGATTTTTTTTTATATTATTCAACGATTCAACGATTCAACGATTCAACGATTCAACGATTCAACGATTCAACATTTCAACGCGCGTAGCGCCCCTACTCAATCACCACCATCTTCCGAGTCGCCTCAAATTTTCCGGACTGTAAGTGATAAAACAAAACACCACCAGCATTTATTTCACCTTTTTCTAAGGTGTATTCTTGATAACCTGCTTCGTAGTAGGCTTCGTGTTCTGCGATTATTCTTCCATTGATGTCGGTAATTTCAATTCGTGCTTTACCTGCTTCAGGTAAAATGAATGGGATGACTGTTTGTTGTCTAAATGGGTTCGGTTGATTCTGTAAAAGTACAAATTGAGTCTCCGTTTCATTATCGACTAAGTCGCCAGTATATTCGAGTGCTAACTTTTGAGTACTTAAATCTGCTAAGTAAGATTCAGCAGGTATTAAAGCATTATTAAAGGTTAGTACCTCACTCAATTTAGTATCTACCTTTGCGCTGAAATTCATTGTAAATACAACTGCTTGATTGGCCAGTGTCACTGAATTTACATCATGCCAACTAACGGATAATAAGCCTTCCTCTAATTTAGTAAAACCAATATTTTCATCACTAAAATTAGATAACACCGCAGATAAATTATTGTCAAATTCTGGCGTAATCGCTAAAGGATTATAATCTATGGTGAATTGGAATCCTTTTAAATTTACAAAATTATCAGAAGAGAAAGATAGCTCATATACTTCACCTGCTTTCAATAGCTGATCTTCTGTAGACAGAATTAATGTCTCCTCACTTCGTGTATCGCCCGATTGTAGGCCACTACTGTTCGCCGTTTCATTCAGATCACCAACTTTGATGGCCATAAAGTCATTTACCAATTGGTTAGAACTTAAGTCATGTATAAATCTACTTTCTGGGAAAGAACTAGCGAATGGATTTGCTGGATTTGGAAAATCAAATTCACCATCCACAAAACGCCAAGAAGTATTATTCTGGAATTCTTCGTCGATGATTAATATTGCTCGTCTAAGCGCAATCATATCTGAAATCGTGACCTCGCCATCGTTATTTATATCCGCCGCAATCAATTGATAGGGTGAATTTAAAGTACTGATTTCAAGCAAATGTTCTCCTAACATGATTAAATCCATGGTAGAAATACCTTCTAATAAATCATTATTACGATAAGGGATGACCTCATAATCTTGATACATTTCTAAGTTAGGCATGAAATAATTTCCATCTAAACTAGACTCTACTCGTTGACTGATGACTGGACCGGCCACTTCAACCACTACGTCATTTACTCCGTTACCCGAAGCATCTGCTAATTGTCCAGCTACGGTGGCCATTTGAATGGTAGGACAATCTATATTATTCAATCGTAAAATTACTCCACAAGGGAAAGGGGATTGATTACCATATATATCACTAAGGAAAATTCTTACCAAGGTATCTTTGGTGCTCATCCCATTGAGTGTTGCACAGTTTAATACAATTGAATCTGGACTCGGTCCTTCGAAAGTTGCAGGCATGGTACGAGAACAATCGTCTTTTGCTGCTACCAAAAAGTCTGGAGCAAAAACTACATCTTCTCCTGCCACAATATCAATAAATACTGGACTACCTTGACATTGGTAAAATGGCGAAGTCACGTCAATAACTTCTACAAAGAAGGTATCCATTGCTTCGTTACCACAAGCATCTTCCGCGTAGAAAATTACGGTATTAACTCCTGTATCAAAACTACGGTCAATCGTTGGTCCAATAAGATTTATTACAAAACCATCTTCTTGAATAATCCGACTTCTATAAGTTATTCCAACTGGACAATTATCAATGGCTCTTGCTTCAAACGAAAATGGTTCTCCACAAATTAATGGTTGTGGGAATGGTTCTCTGTCTATCGCCGAAGTATCTCTTGGGAAAACAACGAATTCTGGAGCCGTTGTATCATTGACCATTACTTGTACAAAGAAAGTATCTACACTCTGATTGCCACAAGCATCAGTGGCTACAAATCCGACTCGCTCTGTATATCTTGAGTCACACTCAAACGAAATCGTATCGACACTTGCCACACGTACTACATCAATAAAACGACAAACGTCGGTAGCCGTAGGAAGCGTAATATCTATGGGATCTAATGGACATTGAACCAAGGTGTCTAACGAACCTGGCAAATCAACAAAAACTGGAGGTACGGTATCGTTGATCAGAATTTCTCGAATAATAACCGTATCATTTCCACAAACATCGGTTAGTCTAAATTCTTGGAATAAAGTATCTAAACATTGTAGCGGACGGAAAGAACTATCATCCGGAAGTAATTCCGATATAACTTCACCGCCACAATTATCTGTCCCCGGTGCGAAATTTAAAATGGTATCAGGAATAGAAGCGGTACAATCGTAGAATTCAGTTGGCCTTTGATCCAGCATGGTTGGTGGGATATTATCGTTGATAATAATCGCCTGTGTTATATTGGAAGTATGACCACATTGATCAGATACCTGATAGGTTCGGATATAAGAACCATTACATCTTCCAGGTGTTTCATCGCTTAAAAAACTAACCGTTACGGTTTCTCCACAATTATCTTGTGCATTCATTACTAGATTAATATCTGGTGCTGGAATTTGATCCGTACAAGTAAATGGACCTAAATCGGCAAGAGGATCTGCAGTAGGGAAACTGGTGTCTTCGATCAAAATATTTTGATTAATTGCTCTGGTGTTTCCACAAATATCAGATACTTCGTACGTACGTACCACGGTACCTGAGCATAAAGGTGCATCTGTCTCACTTAGAAATCGAACTCTTACTAAACCGATGCAATTGTCGGTTAAGTTATTTACAAGATTGGTATTCACTGGAAAATCAGTGATACAATCAAAAGGTCCAGCATCTGGTAGTGGACTAGCCATCGGTGCTTCATCATCAAAAACAGTGATCGTAATGACGAATGGTTCACTGGTATTTAAACAATCATCTGTTGCCACATAAGTTACCGTTCTGGTAAATTGGTGATCACAAGTCATGTTGGTGATTATATCTGAAGCAACAGTCACCGTTGCGTTATTACAATTGTCCGTGGCCGTGGGTGGAACAATATTTATATTTTCTGCGCAATCTGTATTAATATCTAAAAATCCTGACGTCTGATCCCAAGTAGGAGCAGTCTGATCATTTATTTGAATTGCTCGGGTAATCATACTTGTATTTCCACAATTATCAGTTAGAACATATATTCTATTTACGGTTCCACTACAGCCTGGATTAACGAATTGGCTATCATCGATCGTGACGTTGACATCTCCGAGGCAATTATCATTGATATTAGTAAGGTCAGCGATATTGCCAGCCGGAATGTCTTCGAAGCATTCAATATCTGTTAAGGGAGCAGGTTGATCTGCCGTTGGTGCGATGTTATCATCGAGTAAGATATTCTGATTAATATCTGATGTATTACCACATTCGTCGGTCAGACGATAGGTTCTAATTAAAGTATTATCACAATTATCTCCACTGGTTTGAATTAAAAATTCAACAGTTACGGCACCGTTGCAATTATCCGTTGCTCCGGTTACATCATTTATATCTGGATCTGTAATATCTGCTGCACAACTAAATGGTCCTAGATCGGGTAGGGCATCTGCCGTTGGTGGAATTTCGTCATTGACGGTAATCGTTTGAATTAGATCACTAGAGTTTCCACAACGATCTGTAATTCGGTACGTTCGAGTCAAAACGTCTGAACAGGCTACTGGAATTTCTGTACCAATAATACTGACGGTTACGGTACCATTACAATTATCAGAGATCCCTGTGACTGCCGTAATACTTTCTGCCGGAATGTCACCGATACAAGCAAAGGGTCCTAATGGAGGAAGAGGATCAGCGGTCGGTGCAATATTATCATTGACGGTAATAGTGTAAATAAATGGAGTGGAAACATTGCCACAAGAATCAGTTGCTAGATAAGTTTCTGTTCGAGTAAAATTATCAGGGCAACTTCCTGGAGTGGTGATGCTTGATTCTAAAGTAACTGCTACTTCTGAATTACAATTGTCTGTTGCCGTTGGAATAAAAGGAACGACATCATCGACACAATTATAAGTTGCAGAAGTAGGAGCCGCATCAAATACCGGAGCAGTAACATCTTCTACCGTGATAATTTGTACGCCAGTAGTATCGGATTCATCACAATCATTTAAAATAGTAAATGTTCTGCTAATGGTATATCTACAATTTTCAATACCCGTAAAAACGGTATCTTGAAATCCAATAAAGAATACATTGGAACAATCATCTGTCGCCGTAGGAAAACCTGTATTATCTGTCGTAGCATCCGCTAAACATTCTACCTGATCATCGATTGGAAAAGTATATACTGGATCATCTCCAGCATCGTACGTGATAACTTGTTGACAAGTACTCGTTAGTCCATCTGTACCAGTAACGGTAAACGTTCGAATCACGGTACCCGCATTACAATTATCAAGGTCTTCCACGTCAGCAAAACTGATATTTGCAATACCACAAGCATCTGTCGCGATAGGGACCCCTGTTAAGGTAGTATCCGCAGGATAATCTACACAAGATAAGTCAACATTCGCAGGACAGAAACTAATAACGGGAGGTTGATTGTCCATTACAGTAACTTCTGTAATACAGAAACTACAGTTACCTGCTTCGTCGCATACTTTAAACTCTACCATAACTGGAGCAGCGCCGAGATCATCGCAAGTGAAAACAATACAATCTGAGAAAATAGGATTGTCTAATCTACGAACACAAAAAGAATCTAGCACTGCGGTACAATTATCATTACTGCCATCATCAAAGAATTCAATTGCACAGAATTCGGTACTATCTTGATTTAGAGTAACGGTCCGAAACTCTTCACAAGTTACATTCGGTGGATCGTCATCTTCAACGGTCACCATCATTGTACAAGAACTTGTATTTCCACAATCATCGGTAGCAATATAAGTAACAATATGGTCCCCAAGCGGAACACCTGGAGTAGGATCAAAACTATTTCCAAATTCCCAACTGACAGCAAACGTAATACTATCCGTAGAAGAGCAATCATCCGTGGCCGTAGGAATGGGTAATGAAATAGTGGCGGCGCAAACATCGAAGTCTGTTCCAAAAATCGAATCAGCTGGACAGGTAATTACCGGTCCAGTATTATCTAGTATTTTAATAAATTGAATTTCTTCTGCAATGATGCTTGACGAACACCAACTAGCCACTTTCCATTCTCGAGATATATTGATTGATCCTTCACAAATGGAGATGGTATCATCGGTAGAATATACATGTAAACGACAAGCATCTGCAATGGGTTGACCATTCAAAGTAGGACTTCCGGTGATATTTGGATCGGCGTTGGGCGTACTACAATCGAGTGGTGGTTCTTCGAATCCATCAAAGTTAGGTGGGAAGATGATATCCGTTGCTGCTGGTTTTCTAATATGCGTTTGTTGAATACAAGTAGCGGTCATTCCTTGCGCATCTGTGGCCGTGTATAGTCTGGTCACTAGGAAGGTAAAATCTCCGGTATTACAATTTAGTTGTTCTGTAAATTCGATAAAAGTAATGTCTGGTATTCCACAATTGTCGGTTGCAGTTGCCATCGGAATATCCTCTATACAACTAATCGTATCATTGGTACAAGTAATTTCTGGAGCTATTTTATCTTCGATAAATACATCCGTCCAGCAAGAGATTCCTGAATCTTCATCGGTGATCATCACTTTGAGTGTTTGACCAATATAGGCTCCGGTAATAACGGGAGAAGTTGGGATGAGGACCTCATTGGCGTCGAGTACTTGAACCGTTAATGGTCCCGCACAATCCGATGGAATGCTGGTCAGGACTTTTGCTGGTGTCATGGTAGAAGTACAATTACTGCTAAGAGAAACATTGAGATTTCCATGGCAGGAAAGACTGCATTGAGCAGAAATTAAAACTGAATTCAGAATGAGCGAAAGCAAAAGTAAACCGACCTTAATAGGCTTTAAGTTATATACTTGTTCCATAGTAGACTATTTAAAAAAGTAAAAAGGATAAAATATGACGAACCTCTAGCACTAATAGATCATGCCTAGTTTATTCCACAGAGATCAATAGAGATACCTGCTTTAGTCAATAACTTTTTTAATTTGATAAGTGTAGAAGAGAAAATTTAAGAGTATAAGTGATTAAACTCTTTCAATTCATATTATTAATAATCAAATATATTGCCAATATATATGTTTATACATGTTTTAACATTTTCTTGAATGGAATGGAGAATAAGAGGGTAGGTAAATGAAGTTATTTTAAAAAGAAAATTTTGAGTAGAAAGGACAAAAAAAAGTGCTTCCGGTATAACCGAAAGCACTTATGATTTTTTCTAATTCTTAATCTTGAATTAAGAGAAAATTATTTCGTTAAAGAAATTTTACGAGTAATCTGAGCTTTGTCTGCCTGAATATTTAGGTAATAAATACCATGAGGCTGGTTGCTAAGATCGATTGATTGTAAATCTCCCGCTGCGATATTCATCGGCTTGTCGAGAATAACTTGTCCCAGTGTATTATAAACTTGAACACGGCTAATTGCGTCTTCTGCTAACTGGTTGTCAATGTTAATTGTTCCGTTGGTTGGGTTAGGGAAAACCTTAACACCATTATCTAATTCTACATCATCCACTGCGACGAAGAAAGGATTTTCAACAATCGCTTTGATCATGATATCTGTGTTTTCGTTTGAACGGTAGGTTGCGAAAGCACCACCAACAAGTTCAAATGTTCTGCGAGAAGTTGGAGCTGCGGTTTCTGTACCAACGGCCAGCGTGTTACCCTGCATTACCCATACAACATAGAATCCTCCGTTGGTAACAGGAATAGGGAAAGAAAGATCTTTTACAACCCATTCTCCAGCAGGATTATAAGAACCAGCATCAACAGATTCTAAACCGATTAAGGTTCCAGGACCACCATTCATACCATCATCATCTCTGATTTCAATAGTAAAAGCATCATCCATATTAGTTGCATCACCGAAAGCAAAGATTTCAACACTTTTGATGGTTGCTGGATAAAAAGGAGGTTCGATATAAATAGCCATACCACTATTTCCACCACCACCAGACCAAGAAGCCTGCGTAGTTGTCGTTTCACCTCTTACATAAGATAATTCGATTCCCTCTTCTTGAGAAATATCCACTACTGAAAATTCAGAAATGTTCGTATTGTTATCACCTACTAAATCACCCGTAAGACCTGCTAAGGAATTAAAATCGTAATTACCAGGAAGGTTATCTGTCCCAGCAGGATTAAGCGGAGGTAACTCAAGTTCTACTGTTTCTCCAGGAGCGATAGGATCGGTAGTGGCTGCTATTTGTTGATAGTTGGTACCATTAGGAGCTCCGATTCGTGCAAGTACGTTAATGGCATCTGTAATTTCTACGTTACCCGTATTGGTTAATCCAGTAACCAATGGAATTTCATCCTCAGGCATGTAAAATCTTCCAAGGTTATCCGCATCAATATTCCAAGCTGCGCTAATATCTTTAACTTCAAATGTGGACATTTCTGGAAATTCAAATCTGATAGCTGTATTATTTTCAGGAATCATTTCTGTTGCAACGGTTATTCCAATAGCTCCAGTAGAATTTTCTATACCAATTTTGGCATCGTTGGTACAAGCATCATTAGAATTATAAACACCAGATGTTACGTCTAGATAATTAAAAGTGATAGAATTATCATTACTATCAAAAATTACTTGGAAAGTGTTGCTACCCGTAAACATTGGAGCTGGAGGAGTTGCATTGATCCAAAAAGGAACATTGATGTAAGAAACGATGAATCTTCCAGCACCATCATTTAAGTAAAGTAACTGTGCAGGATTGGTTGCTTCCGCAAAGTTAAGGTCAGACATCAACGGAGCAATCAAGTTGTTTGCTGCACCAGATTGTGGAAGATTAGGAAAACAGTGTGCCACGTTGCCAACATTGCTAAAAGAAAGCCAACCGTTAGATCCCATTTTGACTTGGTCAAATTCTAACCAATAATATTGGAAAGTCAATCCCATATCGACTAGAGGAGCAGAGTTATCATCTCCTAAGCCAGTTATTTCCATTACGTTTGGATCTGTCGTAATATCAATCCATTCGAATGTTGGACCCTCTGGATCATCAGAGTTTTTCCAAGTGTACCCAAAGTCGTCAGGCCCACCGGAAGTTTGGGCAAATAATGGTTGCGTAACGAAGCAGCCACAAATTGCCAGTAATAGAAAGCTTTTGTAAATTAATTTCATAATTAAAATTTTGTTTAAAAATTAAAAGAGATGTTCTGGTATGTAGAAGCTGTTTTAAAATGAAGCACAATGGTTACGGCTAAGTCATTGATTGCCTATACTTCACAAATTTTTCGGCCTCGTAGCTAAGGCTACGAACCTCAAAATTTGCTTTGTCTAGACATTCAAGCACTTATCCTCACCTTTTGTGAACATTCTTAAACAGCTTCGTAGTTTCTAAACAAAAAATCAGTCGATGGATAGTCATTTCCTCTCTGAAAATCTGCTAGAAAACCATAGCTAACTTTCCCAATAAATCCAATTAGGGAAAGGTGGTGAAAATTAACAGGACTAAAGGTAATTATTTAGTTTTAAGTCTAAAAAGAAATATAGAAAAAAAGCCCCAAATGTTATCCTGTTGCTATTAATTCTACCATAGAGATTAGATTGTCTCTTTTTTTTTATTTAGAAGTTGTTTAAAAACTCCCAAATTGCCTACGAATTGATAAAATAATCCAACTCTTCGTCTTTTTTTTCGTCCATAGCGCGGCTATGCACTCAAAAAAGAGACTCGACTTGAAGAATTTTCTCTAATTCTCGGCTATTTTTGGAATTATTAAACAACTTCTTAAAAATCGAGGGTATTTGGGGTAGAAATTTGTTAAAAGTGAATAAATAGTGTATATTTGCGCTCCAATATCGCGGAGTGGAGCAGTTGGTAGCTCGTCGGGCTCATAACCCGAAGGTCGTAGGTTCGAGTCCTGCCTCCGCTACTAGGCGAAAGCCTAAGTCCTTAACTATCAATTAGTTAAGGGCTTTTTTTATGTTTGGTGAACGTTTCGGTGAACGTTTGGAAAAATAGTTTGAAATTCTTTTTATTGCTTTGAAATTCTTGGTTATTTTTGGTGGGAATCTTGTCTGTGTTTGTTTTAATAAAATGATTGTAGACATCAATTTAATCTTTTACGCCTCACTAGATACTCAGTTGTCTTTAATAAGGGAAGGGTTATGTCTTTATCAATTTTAGAGTCTAGTTCTTTTAAATTTTTAAAATCAGAACGAGTTCCAAACGCTACAAGGCAATCACAGTAAAATTTAAAAACATCAATACTAGGATTATCCTTTAGAGCATTTATCAATATATTGAATAGACGTTCTTTTGGACAGCCCCTTTTTTCTAATCTTTTTAGCCAACT
>CALKJE010000042.1 GCA_937995675.1 uncultured Saprospiraceae bacterium | reverse complement strand
ATTGGGATCGAATACTTGCAGAGTATTAAAAAAAACATAGTGCTTTTTAGGATATAATTTTAGGGTATCATTCTCTTGACCATAACTAAATAGAACTAAACCAATAGAAAACAAGAGAATTAAAAACAAAGATTTTTTCATTTACGCTTCTATTGGAATATTACTAATTAAACGGATATTATTTAAATCAGTATAATCAAATTGGTAGATATTGTCAGTTGCTACAACTAGCAATAATCCATTAAGTGGTATGACATCAAAAGCAGTAAAATTATCAAATTGAGCAATTATTTGAATTTCTCTTGGATCAGCTACATTGAAAATTTTGAGCCCTTCAGTATCATCGCAAAGGAATAGAATATCTCCGTCGATTCCAACTCCTTTTGGCGCAAACATCTCATACTCTGCCACCAATTCAGGTGATTCAATTTGAGTTAAATCAAATATTTTTAGCACATTCACTTCTTGAATAAATGAACGTCCACAACTACTGACACTTTCCAAAGTGTTGAGTGTCACGTAGGCATATTGAGTATCCGCTACGACTGGATCACAAGGTTCGAATGGAAGTTGGTAATTCGCCAGTCCCAATGGTTGCGGAATCCCTTGATCATCAATTTCATAAATATAAAGACCCGATCCCGATCCGATAAATAACCGCTTGTCTAAACGAAATAGACTTTCGATATTACTACCGACATCCTTGATGTCAATTTGTGCTGGAACCACTGGATCTGTTAGATCATACGTTTTGATGCGCTGATCATCAATCACATACAAAAAATTTCCACTAATAATAAAGCGAGCATAGGATCCACCAACACCTGTATCACTCTCGGCAGCCGCAAAAGAATCACCGTCCGAAGCGCACTGTGTTATAAAAAGTCCAAGTGTACAGAACAGTATTAATTTCGTAATTTTTTTTAATAAAATCATAAGGATCAATCGTAAGGAGTGAAAAAAAGTTGATTATCGACGACAGGCAGGACGTGTTAAGGTAGCTAATTCCCAACCAGCTATTTCTCCTTTGGTTGGATCATAGCATTCGAAATATCCATTGAAATTATCTGGGTAGGTTAGCGCCTTAGGATACAAATCAGGAAGACGATTGACCAGTTGTATATTGTCGAAATCAGTGATGTCAATAGACAGTAAATCTGTATAGTTATCTGCGTAAAGAATATTGCCTTTGATGGCAACATCGTTACAACTTTTTAGATTGATAAATTTAAGGTGAATTGGATTCTCCGGATTGGTATTGTCAATAATGTGAATCCCTTTATTTCTTTCTATCACAAAAATATGTTGGTCTTTATAATAAATCTTACCCAACTGTTTTACAGGCTCGGGACCTGAAACGGAGAAACTTTTCCATTCATCTCCCTCAAAGTAAATCGGCCGCATGCCTTCCACTTCTTCTGGAATATCTCCTGCATTTACGGCAGGTTCTTCTAGGCAACCACCGATTAGTATCAACAATACTAGTATTGGAAATAATTTTTTCATCGCTTTTATTTTTTGAATAAGTTTCAAAAGACAAACGATGAAACAGTTGTTATTGCTGCCTTGGATTAAAAAAAAACGTTTACTAGACTTTTAAAGTTTAGTAAACGTTTTTTTTAAGCCGATCCGGATAATTCGAAAAAATACTATCGATACCTAACTATTTGATAGAAGCGATATCCTCTAATTTATTTACCTGTTTTTGAGGCCTCATCCGCATATTTAAAAATCAACTAATCCGCACATCTACCTAAAGTCGATCCGGATAATTCGAAAAAATACCATCGACTCCCAATCCTTTGATGTAGGCGATATCATCGATTTCATTTACGGTCCAAACCATCACCTTGAGCCCACGACGGTGGGCATCGTCTACCAATTCCTGACTGATAAATTCTCCACAAACATTTAGGTATTCTGCCTGAACGCTTTCCGCAATGGCGGCTAAATCTGCTGGAATACAAGAGATTAAACAACCAATCGAAGCATCAGGAGCCAAGGCTTTAAAGTGGTTGAGTTCGGGATGATTAAAAGACGAGATCACAAAGCGGTCTAAGGTATATCGATCGTCTTTGATAAATTGATCTACGACTTGAAAAACAGGATAAGCGGTGCCTGGTCCTTTTAGTTCAATATTGATGGCGACTTGGTTGTCTATAAGTTCTAAGACTTCTGCTAGGGTAGGAATTTGTTCCCCTTCTCCAGCGTCTAAGGCACGAAGTTCGGTAAAGGTTTTGTCCATTACATGACCCGTTCCATTGGTACATCGCTCTAATCGATGATCGTGGAAAACGATGACTTCTCCGGTTTTACAGACATAAACATCCAATTCCACCATATCACATAACGGAATTGCTTTTTTAAATGAAAGTAACGTGTTTTCTGGAGCATAACCCATTGCGCCACGGTGTCCTATTTTGATCATGTTAAGCTTGTTTTTTAGAAAATTTACTGGTAATGCCAGCGATGATTAAAGCGTACAAGGCTCCTGGGAAAATAACGCCTACAATAAGGTTCATAATGGTTGTTTTCCAGGTAAACATTGACTGAAGGGTTTCCTCTAATGATTCGACTGCTAGGAAAATTTCATCTTCGTTTGTTCCCATTTTTCTCAATAAATCTGCAGTACTTGTTTTGGAGACTTCAAGAAAATCAGTCATGGCAGAAGGGGAGTAATCAAGGAAAAGTTTAAAGCCTACAGCATAAATTAAATTAAAGGCAAAGTAGAGGCTAAGGCAAACAAGAAATGCTTCTCCAAATCGAATGGAACCATCTAATAAGGCTTTTTCTTTTTGACAGGCTAAAACCATAAAAGCTATGCTAAGTATAGCGCTAATACCTATGACAGGAAGGGAGCCATAGACCAAATATGGAAAGGTCCCACCACCTAGGACTACCCAAGTCATATAAAGAATACCAGCTATTGTACCATAAATAAGTCCGTTTTTCATAATTAGGGTTATCGTTGCGAGCGAATCCAAAAGGGAATGCTCCGTTTAATAATATGCGTTGAATCTAATTTGTGTGGATTATAAATCGTTCTTTCCCAGCGTAGCATATGTTCGCCATCTGCTAAGCTGTCAGTAGGAAAATAACATTGTATTCCTTTTTCTCCTAAATTAGGATGTGTATATAATTTGCAAGATAATTGATCTTGGTAAGGAATATCATCTATGTAAATTTGATTGACATCCATCAACGCGTTTTTGATAGATAAGATTTTCCCTTTGACATAGTCATTCTTATACTTTTTCCAGTATTTTCGGATACTATCTCGACTGACTTGATACTTGTTCGTAGGGATTCTTTCTTGATCTCCATACTTTCCTTGTTTAATTCCGAAAGACATTCAATCTGCGGTGGTGGTGGGGCCTTCCATTTTTTTAGGGGGTGGAATCTCACCTGCTTTTCGAGCTGCCTTTTCTGCTTTTCGGATGGCTACGAGGGCAGCACTTTCTTGCTTTTTTATATTACTTAAAATGGTATCCTCGATTACATAATCAAAGGCATTGTGTTGTAAACCATGTTCATTTAGAGGCAGAATATTGTATTTATATTTAAATAAATTTCGGTCATCCGATTTAAATGGGAAAAAGATTTTTCCTTGCGAATAGGTAATTTCTGATTCTGCTAAACTGAAATTTCGAATTGGATCCCGATCAATATTTTCTTTGAAATGAAAAGTATTATATCGCAAGTCATCATAATAATGAGATTTAATAATTTCTCCCGATGTATCATAATATTCTCTGCCAACGGAATCTCTAGTCGGATAAAACTCCGTATTTTCTAAATAAAAACCCGGTAATAATGAAAGCACCAAAATCACATAGGGAACCGAAAACCAAAATAGTCTTCTCGTATGTTTATAATCGAAAAAATTAAATAATAAAGGACGATAGAAAAAAGAAAGGGTAGCATAGGAATAGAATCGATAAACATAACCGTAAGCAGTGGCAAAGGCATCACTTCTTACTTTTTTAATACTGCCAATGGTTAAAAAATCAATGAGTACGACAAATCCTAAAATTAGATAAACACAAATCAAGGTTAAACCAAGACCGCCCCATCCAAGTTCCGTTAAGTAACTCGTCAATTGACCCAATAAAATTAGGTGCACCAAAACCATGACACTAGAAAGGAAAATAAAAAACAATAAAAAGGTATAGGCAAAAATCACACTACAGACCTTCTCTAATTTTTCAATATAAGTATCAAAACGTCCTACTTTTCGTTCTAGATAATCTTCAAATTTTTCATTATAACCTAAAGTTTTATAGTCAATTTCTCCAGAAACATAGCGAAGCCCAATTGCTCCAATCCAAAGCCCTCGTAGAACAACATGAATCAGCAGATTAATAAAAAATATTCCCCAGGCTGCTTTTAACAAACCAAAAAATCCCATCAATAAAAAAATGACGCTTAACTCTTCTGGTAAGTGTGAGCCGATGTAGCCATCAAAACGCTGAAGGAAATGCCTGCTTTCCCAAATTCCAAATAAAGCAAATCCAGAAACAAGTAATTCTAGTTGCCAGCTCTCTTGTTGTAATAGTTCTAGCCAGTCCGAAAAGCTGACCTTTTTCTTAGATTCTCCAGGTGTTTCCATCAATTATGTTTTGCGAATCAGATTTTTAAATTGTAAGGTATTTACAAAAAAAATCATTATTTTGCTATTTGCTATTTGCTATTTGCTATTTGCT
>CALKJE010000041.1 GCA_937995675.1 uncultured Saprospiraceae bacterium | reverse complement strand
CTCGTAGCGCAGGAATCAATGTTAAAGGAACACCACCTTGGGATAACTAAGATGATCGTCCTTTCGAACGGATGAAAGCATTCGTTTGATATTATGTATACACTGTTTTTAAAATGAAATCATTTTTTAAACATTGATAATAAATAGGGAGCTACTTCTGATATCTGAATATCTATTCAATCAGCAAAGTAGCGCTAATTACCTCACTTTTTAAAATTTAATAATGGCAAAATTGTCAAAGAAAAGAAGAGCCGCTGCAGCCAAAGTGGATGCAGACAGGCTCTATCCAATCGAGGAAGCGGTAGCGTTGGTAAAAGAAGTCAACTGCACCAAATTTGATGCTTCCGTAGATGTTCACGTTCGTTTGGGCATCGACCCGCGAAAAGCCGATCAGGCATTACGTGGAACTGTATCTCTACCACACGGTACTGGAAAATCCAAAAAAGTACTCGTCATGTGTACTCCTGATAAAGAAGAGGAAGCAAAAGCAGCAGGTGCTGACTTTGTTGGACTCGATGATATGGTCACCAAAATTCAAGGTGGTTGGACAGACGTAGATGTAGTAATTGCTACTCCTAACGTTATGGCTCAGGTTGGTAAAATCGGTCGTATCTTAGGACCTCGTGGTCTTATGCCTAACCCAAAAACAGGAACCGTTACTCCTAACGTAGGAGCTGCAGTTGCTGAAGTAAAGAAAGGTAAGATCTCTTTCCGTGTTGACAAATTTGGTATCATTCATTCTTCTGTAGGCCGAGTTTCTTTTAGCCCTGCTCAGTTGAAAGACAATGCCATGGAATTACTGGATATGCTAATCAAAATGAAGCCTTCTTCTGCTAAGGGAACTTACATGAAGTCGGTAACCATTGCAAGCACGATGAGCCCTGGAATTAAAGTGGATACTAAATCTATTGTTAAATAAATCGTTTCTAACCGAAACGTCTAAATATTAAAATCATGACTAGATCAGAAAAAGCGGCTACGATTGAAGAATTGAAAAGTAAATTCGCAGAAAATTCGTTTTTCTACTTTACTGACTCTTCTACGTTGACCGTTGAACAGGTTAATAAATTACGCGGACTTTGCTACGAAAAAGGAGTAGAGATGCGTGTTGTAAAAAATACATTGGTTCAAAAAGCATTAGAAGCAGCACCAGCAGAAAAAAATTACGCTGGTCTCTACGAAACGCTAAAAGGACCTACTGCTATCATGTTTACCGATACAGCTAAATACCCTGCTTCTATCATCAAGGAATTCCGTGGTGGTGATGAAAGGCCAATAGTGAAAGCGGCTTACATTGATTCCTCAATTTATATCGGTGATGACAAAATCAACGAACTAAGCAAACTAAAATCCAAAGACGAATTGGTGGCAGAAATTGTTGCTTTGCTACAATCTCCAGCCAAGACCGTTATCAGCTCGCTACAATCTGGTGGTTCTACTATCAGTGGCTTACTGAAAGCTTTGGAACAAAGAGGAGAGTAAAACCGTTTGGTAATTCCTTCTATAATTTGAAGGCTTCTACCGAACCAATAATATGGCTTCAACCAACTTAAATATTTTTTCAAACCTTAAACACGTTACGGTGTTTAAAATCAAACTCAAAAAAAACTGTTCGTTATGGCAGATTTAAAAGATTTCGCAGAAAAGTTAGTAAATCTAACGGTAAAAGAAGTAAGTGATTTAGCTACCATCCTAAAGGATGACTATGGTATCGAACCTGCAGCAGCAGCTGTAGCAGTAGCCGCTCCTGGTGCAGGAGGTGGAGGAGAAGCAGCAGCTGAAAAGACAGAATTTGACGTAGTGTTAAACTCTGCTGGTGCCGCTAAACTAAAAGTAGTAAAAGAAGTTAAAGGTATCATGGGCGTAGGTCTGAAAGAAGCTAAGGAGCTTGTGGATGGCGCACCTGGTGTACTAAAAGCTGGTGCAACTAAAGAAGAAGCTGAGAGCATCAAAGCTGCTCTTGAAGCTGTTGGTGCTGAGGTAGAATTGAAGTAATTCTTTCTTTTGGGAAAGTTTTTTCCCAACAGGAGTTTTATTCTTCAATAACCTTAAGGCAACCAATGACCAACATTGCACAAACTTATTTACCGTATTACAGTGGGATAACTCAGTTATCCAAACGAAACTAGACGCAAGGAGGCTTAGACAGTAGTATTCTACTGGCTAGGCCTATTGCCGTCTTAATCTGTTCGCAGCGAACTGTTATTTTATCAGATCTCTAAGCGAACGACCTATGGTTTTCTTTTTTTCATTAAAAATGAATACCAACTCAAATTTTGGCATTTAAACGTACCAGTAAGATCGGAAATTTTTTCCTCAATTGCTGGAAATAAAAAACAATTCTCTATGGCGTCAAACGGCACTCCACAGCGAGTAAATTTCGGTAAGATTAAACTGGCCTCCCAGTATCCCGATCTGCTCGAAATTCAACTGAAATCTTTTGTTGAATTTTTTCAGCTCGAAACCACTCCTGAAAACAGGATGGCGGAAGGTCTCTACCGAGTATTCCAGGAAAATTTTCCCATCACCGATGCGAGAAACATTTTCGTTCTTGAATTCTTAGATTATTTTGTTGATCCTCCACGTTACAGCATCGAAGAATGTATGCACCGTGGACTCACTTACAGTGTTCCACTGAAAGCAAAACTAAGATTGTCTTGTAACGATGAGGAACACGTTGATTTCCAAACTATCGTACAGGATGTATTTCTTGGAAATATTCCTTACATGACCCCTAAAGGTACTTTCGTGATTAACGGAGGAGAAAGACTGATCGTCTCTCAACTACACCGTTCTCCCGGGGTATTCTTTGGTCAGAGTTTCCACCCAAATGGAACAAAAATCTATTCTGCCAGAGTTATTCCTTTTAAAGGAGCCTGGATGGAATTTGCAACAGATATCAACACGGTAATGTATGCTTACATCGATCGTAAGAAAAAATTCCCTGTTACAACGCTATTACGTGCAATTGGATTCGATTCTGATAAATCTATCCTTGATCTTTTTGGCTTGGCGGAAGAAATCAAAACAGATAAGAAAGCACTTAAAAAAGCAATCGGCCGTAAACTAGCCGCTCGTGTCTTGAAAAAATGGAATGAGGATTTCGTTGATGAAGATACTGGTGAGGTGGTAACTATCGAACGTAACGAAATCATCTTAGAAAGAGATGTAGTATTAGATGAAGAAAACGTAGAGTTGATTCTTGAGGCAGAGACCGAAACCATCATTCTACAGAAAGAAGATATCGAAGAAGATTACTCGATCATCTACAATACTTTACAAAAAGATCCTTCCAGTTCAGAAATGGAAGCAGTTCAATATATCTACCGTCAACTTCGTGGTACGGATCCACCAGATGAAGAAACGGCTCGTGGTATTATTGATAAACTGTTTTTCTCTGACAAACGATATAATCTTGGAGAAGTTGGTCGATATAAAATCAACCGTAAACTAAAACAGGATATTTCTCGTGAAACTTTGGTATTGACCAAAGAAGATATTATTGAAATCGTTACTTACCTAGTTCGCTTGATGAACCAGAAAGCAGAGATTGATGATATTGATCACTTGAGCAATCGTCGAGTACGTACGGTAGGTGAGCAATTATATGCTCAGTTTGGAGTAGGTCTTGCGAGAATGGCACGTACCATCCGTGAACGAATGAACGTTCGTGACAACGAGGTATTTACCCCGATTGATTTGATTAATGCGAGAACATTATCTTCTGTAATTAACTCCTTCTTCGGAACGAGTCAGTTATCTCAATATTTAGATCAAACAAATCCTTTATCAGAAATTACGCACAAACGTCGTATTTCTGCACTTGGACCTGGTGGTCTTTCGAGAGAGCGTGCTGGTTTTGAGGTACGGGATGTACACTATTCTCACTACGGTCGACTTTGTACCATTGAGACTCCGGAGGGACCAAACATTGGCCTGATTTCTACTTTATGTGTACACGCCAAGGTGAACAAAATGGGATTCCTAGAAACACCTTACCGTGAGGTTAAAAACGGTAAAGTAGTTACAAAAGGAGATGCCATTTACTTGTCTGCTGAAGGAGAAGATTTCAAGAAAATTGCACAAGCAAACTCTGCTATCGACGAAAAAGGAGCGTTCCTAACCGATCGTATCAAATGTCGTGAGCATGGTGACTTCCCTGTATTACCACCGGAAGACATCGAATACATGGATGTAGCACCAAACCAAATTGTTGGGGTATCTGCTTCTATGATTCCATTCCTTGAGAATGATGATGCCAACCGTGCCTTGATGGGATCTAACATGCAGCGTCAGGCAGTTCCTTTAATTAAGCCATCGTCTCCAATTGTGGGAACTGGTCTAGAAGGAAAAGTAGCCGTGGATTCTCGTATGTTGATCAACGCAGAAGGTGATGGAGTAGTGGAATATGTTGATGCAAATGAAATTATCATTCGTTACGATCGTACAGAAGAAGATCAATTGGTTTCTTTCGAAGATAGCCGAAAATCATATAAGCTGACGAAATTCCGTCGAACCAACCAAGGTACTTGTATTAATCTAAAGCCGATTGTTAAGAAAGGTTTACGGGTTAAAAAAGGAAGTATCCTTTGTGATGGTTACGCTACCGAAAAAGGAGAATTGGCCTTAGGTCAAAACTTGAAAGTGGCATTTATGCCTTGGAAGGGTTATAACTTTGAGGATGCCATTGTATTGTCGGAAAGAGTAGTAAGAGAAGATATTTTTACTTCTCTACATATTGAGCACTTTGAATTAGATGTTCGAGATACGAAGCTAGGAGAAGAAGAATTAACCAATGATATTCCTAACGTTAGTGAAGAAGCTACGAAGGATTTGGATGAAAACGGAATTATTCGAGTAGGTGCTTGGATTAGTGAAGGAGACATCTTGATTGGTAAGATTACGCCAAAGGGTGAATCTGATCCGACTCCGGAAGAAAAATTACTACGTGCGATCTTTGGTGACAAAGCAGGTGATGTAAAAGATGCGTCTTTAAAAGCGCCTCCATCAACCAAAGGTATCATTATTAATAAGCAACTTTTTGCTCGTGCTAAGAAGGACAAAGTTCAAAAAGCACAGGAGAAAGATTTGCTAGAAAGTCTAGACGAGCAGCATGCTATTGCACTGAACGAGATGAAGACCATTCTAGTGGATAAATTATTATCCTTAGTAAAAGGTAAAATCTCTCAAGGTGTAAGAAGTATCTACAACGAGGAAATGATTCCTAAAGGAACGAAGTTCTCAAGTACTGTAATGAAGAAAGTTGATTATAGTGCCGTAGATTATTCTGGATGGACGGATGATGATCACACGAATAGTTTGATCGCTCGACTATTACACAACTACAGTATTAAAGTAAACGAAGAGGTAGGTAAATATAAGCGTCAGAAGTTTAACATTAGCATTGGAGATGAACTTCCTGCCGGTGTACTAAAACTAGCGAAGGTTTATCTAGCGAAGAAACGTAAACTGAAAGTAGGGGATAAGCTTGCTGGACGTCACGGTAACAAGGGAATTGTATCTCGAATCGTTCGACAGGAAGATATGCCTTTCTTAGATGACGGAACACCAGTTGATATCGTACTGAATCCGTTGGGTGTACCTTCTCGTATGAACTTGGGTCAGATTTTCGAAACCGTTCTTGGTTGGGCGGGAGAAAAGATGGGACTTAAGTTTTCTACTCCAATTTTTGATGGAGCGAAGGCGAGCGAAATTGAAGCTTATATTGATGAAGCTGAGTTACCTCGATTAGGACAAACGTTCCTATACGATGGTGAAACGGGAGATCGTTTCCACCAGCAGGCAACGGTAGGTGTTATCTACATGCTGAAATTATCGCACATGGTCGATGACAAGATGCACGCACGTTCTATCGGACCTTACTCGTTGATTACACAACAACCATTGGGTGGTAAAGCTCAGTTTGGTGGTCAGCGTTTTGGTGAGATGGAAGTATGGGCACTAGAGGCATTCGGTGCAGCTAATATTTTACAAGAATTACTGACCATCAAGTCGGATGATATTCAAGGTAGAGCGAAAGCTTACGAAGCAATCGTCAAGGGGGACAATCTTCCTGAACCAAATATTCCAGAGTCATTCAATGTATTGATTCACGAATTACGAGGTTTAGCGCTTGACGTGAAGTTTGATTAATAATAACAACCATAACGAAGCAATAAAATTTTCGACTATTTAAGTGAAAATTTTATTGCCTCATTAAATACTATATCATATGTTTAAAAAGAATCCAAAGCAAAAAAAAGGATTTGATAGTATCATGATCAGCTTGTCATCTCCGGATGATATTCTGGACCGTTCGTTTGGTGAAGTTCTAAAACCAGAAACGATCAATTACCGTTCTTATAAGCCAGAACGTGATGGTCTTTTTTGTGAAAGAATTTTCGGGCCAGTAAAGGATTATGAGTGTTATTGTGGTAAGTACAAACGTATCCGATATAAAGGAATCGTCTGTGACCGTTGTGGAGTAGAAGTAACAGAGAAGAAGGTACGACGGGAGAGAATGGGACACATCAAATTGGTGGTTCCTGTTGTCCATATCTGGTTTTTTAAATCATTACCTAACAAAATTGGTTACTTACTAGGACTGTCTTCTAAGAAATTGGAAAGCATTATTTACTACGAACGTTACGTAGTAATTCAGCCTGGTATCAAGGAAGCAGATGCGATCAATAAGATGGATCTGATGACGGAGGAAGAGTACCTAGAAATTCTAGAAACTTTACCACCAGACAACCAATTATTAGAAGACGACGATCCAAACAAGTTTATCGCAAAAATGGGAGCCGATGCGGTTCGTGAATTATTGATGCGATTAGACCTGGTAGGTTTATCTTACGAATTACGTCACCAAGCAGCGAATGAAACTTCTCAACAGCGTAAGTCAGAAGCACTCAAGCGTCTGAGAGTTGTAGAAGCATTCCGTG
>CALKJE010000040.1 GCA_937995675.1 uncultured Saprospiraceae bacterium | reverse complement strand
TCAAATCCTCGACTACCTAGCTAAATATTATGGTCCCACGGAGACTGGACGGCGAGAAAACCTAGCAGTAGAAGAGTGGTATGAATTATAATAAAAATATTCGCTTATTTACACCCATTCCCATTCCAATTCTACAACCTATTCCTATTAATAATCTCTAATAAATCTTCTCGATAATTTTTTCCAATAGGAAGATGTTTTGCTTGACCTTTTTCGATCACTTCTATCATATTTCCCATCACTGCTTTAATCTGATTGATATTGACAATGTAAGATCGATGAATTCTTTTGAAGATATCAGAAGGAAGTTTTGATTCTAAACTTTTCATTGTTTGTAAGGTGATCAAGCGGGTATTTGGGCACCGAATAATGACATAATCTTTGAGTCCTTCCACATAAACGATTTCCGAAAATTTAATCTTTACCAAGCGTTTATCAGATTTTACAAAAATAAAATCAGCATCCTCTTCTTGTGCCGATCCAGCTTCAGGTGCCTGATCTTTGTTTTGTAAAGCGACCTGAGCAATTGCCTTATTGGTGGCCTTCATAAACCGTTCTAAAGAAATGGGTTTTAGTAAATAGTCAATCGCATTAAGTTCGAATCCTTCTACCGCATAATTAGCATAAGCAGTCGTAAAAATAACCAACGGTGGATGCGTTAAGGTTTTTAAAAAATCCGTTCCTGTTAACTGAGGCATTTGGATATCTAAAAACATCAAATCTACGTCATGCGTTTTTAAAATCTCATTGGCCTCTAGTGCATTCTCGCAGCGAGCCACCAAATTAATTTCGGAAAGCTGACCAATATAAGTTTCCAAAACATCCAGTGCTAAAGGTTCATCGTCTACAATAATTGCGTTAATCATCACTATTTTTTTTAATTATTTAATAACATCAAAAGGTTATTCTAAATTTTTTATTCAACGTTTCAACAATTCAACAAGCGTAGCGTTTCAACATTTCAACATTTATAATTCCAAATCCAACGTAATCGCATAAGTATTCGGAGTATCTGTAATCGTCAATTCATGCTTATGAGGATAAAGAAGATCCAATCTTCGTCGCACATTCACCAATCCAATTCCTCCACTTCGTTTATGGTTTTGAGTAGGCAAGGCCTCTGCTTTGCTGTTTTCAATAAAAAAACGAACATGACTTGAATCTACTTCTAAAACGATATTTACGAATCCTTTTGAAATATGATTATTGGCTCCGTGTTTAAAACTATTTTCTAAAAATGGGATAAAGAGTAGGGGAGCTATTTGTTGATTCGCAATTTCTCCAGCTACTTTCAGGTTTATATCCACGGTCTTTCCCTTTCTAAGTTCTTCCAAGTCTAAGTAATTTTTTAGATAGTGAACTTCCTTCCGTAATTCTACTCTTTTTTCATTGCATTCATACAACATATAGCGCATCATTTCAGAAAGCTTAATCACAATATCCGGCGCTTTATCCGATTTTTTTAAGGTAAGTGCGTATAGATTATTTAGGGTATTAAAAAGAAAATGAGGATTAATTTGAGATTTTAAAAATCGCAATTCACTCTGCATGGTTTGTGTTTGTAAGTCCTTACTATCTCTTTGATAAGCCATCCAATCGGTGATGATCTTTACCAAGGTAGAACCACCCACGACTAAAAAGTTGGTTAGAAAATACCAAGATTGATCTTTTATGATCGAAGGTCGAACCTCCGGATAATGCCGAAAGAGTGTATAAACAATCAATACTTTGATTGGGGTAATAATCACGATCGTTCCTACTAAAAAGAGACAATACTTTAAAAAAGTCTTTTCCGTTAAAAACTTTGGGATTAGATATTTAACATTAAAATAAACCAAAACTATATAAAACAGAATGCTAATGGCTTCGACCAACATCTTAAACGCCAGCGGTCGAGCGGATTGGTCAATCCAAACCAAACCAATAAAAAGCAGAGACCAACAAAGGATATGAATCAACAACGTTCCTTTGTGGTTACGAAGCTCGTGAAACCAAAGATTTTGAGATAGTGTTTGGTGCATTAAAAAATTATTGTTGGACCATTTACGTTAAGAATAAGATTTCTCATGCCAATCAGTAGTTAAAATTGAAAGTAGCGTATAAATATGCTATTTGCATTTCGCTTTTGGCTATTTGCTTCACTCGATCGCCTGCCTACCGGGCAGGTAGACGATTAAAGAAGGCAAATAGCAAATGGCAAAAAGCAAGTAGCAAAAAAACATGTCAATTAGAATGATACTGTTCATTACTATTTCACTTCTTTTCAATCCCTGATTCGAATATCTCATCCCTTAGATCACAAGAAACACAAAATTTAGTCGGAAGATAAAAAAAATAGATCAAAACTGCTTTCATTTCGATAAGTGAACCTATTTTCTCTCTTTTTAGTGGGATTTATCGCCATTTTCAAGCAACTATTCCCCAACAATAAACAACTTCATAGAGCTTCTATTAAAGAAAATGCCAAGTAGTTAGAAAAAATTACTAGTTCCGTTGCAAATCAAGGATTTTTGCTCAACTTCTTAGTAAATTTGCCCCTCAACAACCAAACGCAATGGTATATCTGACAAGAAAAGAACGTTTCAACGCCGCCCACAAACTTTGGGTAGATAAATGGAGCGATAAAAAAAATAAGCGGACCTTTGGCAAATGTGCAAATCCTAACTGGCATGGGCATAATTATACCTTATATATTACCGTCAAAGGCAAACCTAATAAGGATACTGGTTTTGTAATGGATGCTAAAAAACTTAGCACTTTGGTTCGCAAACACATAACTGATAAACTAGATCACTCAAATCTTAACCTTGATGTAGATTTTATTCCTAAAAAATTACAACCAACTACTGAAAATTTGGTTATCCTTATCTGGAAAGAACTCAAACCTCACATTAAAGGATGTAAGTTGTATTCGATTCGATTAGAAGAAACCGAAAACATTTACGCCGAATACCGAGGGGAATAATTAATCAACAATCTTGAGCTAGCAATTACTTGCTTGATCGACAATTTTACATCATGGGATACGAAAAGAAAGAAAACTACGACGCCAAGGCCACTACGGAATTAAAAAAGGCCTATAAAAAAGTAATCACACAAATAGGTGAAAATCCTAAACGAGAAGGTCTCTTAAAAACACCAGAACGCGCAGCTAAAGCCATGCAGTTTCTTAATCAAGGATACGGAATGGACGCTGAAGAAATTCTACGCTCTGCTATGTTTAAAGAAGACTATAATAAAATGGTAATCATTAAGGATATTGAATTATATTCTCTTTGCGAACATCATCTCTTACCGTTCTATGGAAAAGCACATGTAGCTTATATTCCAGATGGACATATTGTTGGCCTAAGTAAAATCCCTAGAGTCGTCGATGTATTTGCACGTCGACTTCAAGTACAAGAACGATTAACCGATCAGATTCTTGAGGCCATTGATT
>CALKJE010000039.1 GCA_937995675.1 uncultured Saprospiraceae bacterium | reverse complement strand
CCTCTGGTTTAAATTTAGAATCCATTCATAGCTACGGTTTACCGAACATGGGAGCCGGTAACTTTGGAACGCCCGGAACCGGTCAAATTACGACCCTTTGGACTGCGCCTACTAAATTATCTCAAAGTCGGATAAGATATTTTCGCAGTTCTTTATTTCTTATCCTCCAATAGCTTTTTCAGCTCCCCCAACTGCTTGTTCATTTTATCAATTTTCTTTTCTAGCTTTCGATTATTGTCCATGGTCATTTCATCTACGAAGATGGCGTTAGCGAGAGACATCCCAAAAATACCTCCGGTGAGGACCACGAAAATAAAAAATATGCGTGCTCCGACAATCGTCGATAAGGCGCTATTTGGATAGGCTTTTTCTGCGGCGTCTGCGATGACAATCGGAATTTCATTCCAACCTTCTACCGTAAACATTTGAAAAATATAATAACTACTAATCATCGGATTCCCAAAATAATCAGGAACGAGTTTTCCATAAAAATGACAGGCAAAAAGCGCCAGAATAAAGTTGAGAAAGACGAGGACTACCAAGACAAAAACGGAGGCACGGATCGCTCGCTTTAGCCCGGCCACAATCATTTTTACATTTGGAATAAACTTTAAAAAACGAATAAGTCGAGCCAGTCGTAAGAGTCGCAATAATTGAAAAATAGAAGTATCCATAATATTTGAATACCCTAAATAATGTAATAATCCGGGGATGCTGACCATCACGATAATGAAATCAAACGTGTTCCAGCGATCGCTAAAATATCCTTTAACACCATAATGGCTAATTTTGACATAAGCCTCAATACCAAAGATGACGACATAGAGATGATCTAGAAAATCAAGAGTTTGATAAAAGGCAAAGGCTTCCGCTTTAATCTCAGGAAAGTATAACAAAAAGATCAGCAGTGCATTGACCACGATGGCCAACAACATCTGTTCTTCATCTAGAAAATATTTTTTTATTGAACTCAAACTGTCAATTTTGCAAAGGCTGCCACTGAATGATCCCACTCTACATATTTGGACAGAGAATACGTAGATAAACGGTTATGATAATAATATAAAACTCTAAAATTTTCAGACTCTAAATGACCTAATTCATTGATTTTCAATGGCTTTTGAGGATGAAAAATCCCTAGATTACTAATCCCATCTTTGATCAATTCATCTAAATCACCACGAACTACGTCTGTTAATTTAATCTTACCTTCTGCTTCCATCTCTAACAAATGCGATCGTAGATTGTCCAGTGCAGACCGAACGATTTGGTATTCAAACTCATATTCTTTGGTCGGTAATCGAAGCACTCCGTAAAGATCTAATTTAGGATTTTCTTTTAATAATATGGTGAATACAACAAAAGCAATTAGATGACTACTAAGCACTAAATTTTCTTTATGATATCGATCAATTATTCGATCCGCCAAAATTCTGGTGTACTCCCCTTCTCTTTGTCGGTCTGGTTTTACTTTTCCATCGCTGACAAAATAGTCTTTTAGTTCCACCGGATTTTTCTTCCGATCAAAACTATTTCCATCCGCATCAACAAAATTACCGAGCACATCCATCGGCTTTCCAAAAGAGAGATTGATGTCTGAACTTTGACTAAATAATTTCCAAATAAATTTAAAAACTTTCCAGCGACTATACGATTGATCTTTTAGTTTTAAATAATTTTCTTTACCCGTTTTTTTCAAGTGTTGTTCAATCAAATAATCCGCTTCTAAGACAAAATGATATCCTAAAATCAATGGAACAATAAATACTTTTTCGTCTTTATCTTTTTCATAAATCGACCGTTGTGCTTCTACGGCCGTCCCTAATAATCCGAGTTTTAATCTAGTTTCTAAAGCACCACTTCGCGATCGAGTTCCGCCCGGAAAAAACAAACTATTCACTCCTCGTTCGATGGAAAGTTTAGACATCGCTTTTAAAGTTTCTAGATAGATGGGGTTTTTCTTTCGCCGATCCACTCGGTAAGCACCCAATCGATTCATATAGTAAGCAGTGTATCCAGTATTATAAAGATTCAACCCTGCTCCATAAGAAAAAGAAGGGAGTCCAACCACCGTATCTAAGGCGTAGCCGATTAAGATAGAATCCAAATTAGAAAAGTGGGTAGGAACCAAAACTACGGTTCCTTTTTTCATTAAAGTACGAATCGTTTCTACCTGACCATAGACCTTTAGTCTTTCAGAAACTTTCCGTTTTGCACCCCAAAACCGTCCCAAATTCCGACCAGCAGCGGTGTTTAAAAGTCGATTAAAAAATACGGTTAAAAACTTTCTAGCAAATTTAAAAGTTGGAATTTTAAAGGTACCGACGATCTCTTCAGAATACCTTTCTACGATCTTGTGAAGAATCGCTTCATTGACCATTCGTGCTTCATCTTCATTTTTATCAAGCGAACGAGTGATCAATCTTTTCCGCATTTTTTTCCAAAACTGATCTTCGTTTGGCGGATCAACTTTCCAAGGTTCTTCTTTGATTCGAATACGTTCTTTATAAATGGTCTGAGCGAGAATATCGCTGAGTTGCTGGTTGGGTTTTTGCTTCAACCGTTTGGTGGTAAAGTCATTGATTTCTTGGACAAAAGCCTCTCGGTCTTTTGACAATTTATAGATTGGCCAATCTTCCAATTCTGGGAATACTTGCGATAATGGTGGGGTTGGTTGGTCCATATTTTTTTATCCTTAAGGATTAATTTCCTCAATAAAATTTAAAATTTCTTCTCGGCCTTCTTTGTTGGCGCTACTCGTTAAGAATAACGGTGGAAGCTCATTCCAGGTTTTCAATAATTCATTTTTAAATAACTCTACATTGATCATTCTCTTCTGAGAAATCATTCGATCCTGCTTGGTAAAAACGATCACAAACGGCACTTGCACACTTCCCAACCAATTGATAAATTCCAAATCAATCGCCTGTGGTTTAATATAACTATCGATCAATACAAAGGCACAAGCCATATTTTCGCGATACTGCAAATATCCTTGAATCATCGTTTCTAAAGAGTCTCGATGTTTTTTAGAGAGTTTTGCGTAGCCATATCCCGGTAAATCAGTAATAATCCATTCTTCATTAATATCATAAAAATTAATCATTTGGGTCTTTCCAGGCGTATTGGAAACCTTTGCCAATGACTTTCTACCCGACAACATATTGATCAATGAGGACTTTCCTACATTAGACCGACCGATAAAGGCATATTCTACCTTAGTATGTTTAGGACACTTCTTAACGGAAGGAAAACTTCCGACATATTCCGCTTTACGGATGGTCATAATTACTTATTTTTTTGTTAAATCGCTCAAATATCTGCTTTTCTATCCAACATATCAAAATACTGGGCGTTATTCCTACAACCTAAGGAAAAGTTGAATAATAATAGCAATTCTCCTAGTTTTTTTGGAATGAAACAGTCGATTAAAGAAATTTTATTTTTAAACCCTGATTCAAACTGTACACGATGAAAAATTACCTAATTGTCCTAATTTCACTGTTATTTTTAAGTTCTGCCTCTGCTCAAGTAAAATTTGGCGTCCGAGGGGGATTATCCTCTACAGACCTTAAACCTAGCAGCTTTCTGATTACCAACCAATCTACTGCCGAGGCTTTTACCTTGAGTACCAAAGAAGCCGATTATGGCTATCATGTGGGAATTTTCCTTCAAGCAGGAGGCGATAAGCTCTTTATCCAACCAGAGGTACTTTTTAATAGTTCTTCGGTCAATTATAGCCTAGAATCCGGCGGAGCTGGTGAATTGGTTACCAATGTATTTAATGAAACCTATCATAATATTGATATTCCGATCATGTTGGGCTTTAAAATGGGACCATTGAGACTCCAAGGAGGCCCGGTGGGACACGTTCACATTGATAGTAGTTCAGAACTCACTGATTTTCAAGGATATGAGGAGCAATTTAAGACTTTTACCTATGGATTTCAGACGGGAATTGGGCTAGATTTCTGGAAATTTGTTTTGGATGTAAAATATGAAGGTAATTTCTCCAAATTTGGTGATCATTTCAACTTCTTCGGTAATCAATATAGTTTTGATAATCGTCCCGGTAGAATTGTCGCTTCGGTAGGAATTGCATTCTAGAAAGATTGCTTCTTGCTTTTTGCTTCTTGCTACTTGCCCCCTTCTATCGTGATAGAAGGGGGCAAGTAGTTAATGGCAAAAGCAAAGAGTAATTACGGTATGGAATTTTAGATAAAGTCTAGTATATTAGAGCTTTATTTTTAGTATGTAAAAAACTAACCAATATGTCTAAGTTATTTCCAAAATTTAATTTCAAAGAATGGATTGATGAGCACCGTCATTTGCTAAAGCCACCTGTTGGTAATAAAATGATTTGGGCTGGTGGTGATTTTATCGCCATGGTGGTCGGTGGTCCTAACAGTCGAAAAGATTATCATCTGAATAAAACACCTGAATTTTTCTATCAGGTAGAAGGAGATATTGTCTTAAAAGTAATCGACGAAGGAGTACAAAAAGACATCCATATCAGAGAAGGTGAAATCTATTTATTGCCTCCTAATATTCCGCACTCTCCGCAACGTGGTCCGAATACCATTGGTTTGGTGATCGAACAAGTACGTCCGGAAGGAATGGAAGATGGATTGGCGTGGTTCTGCGAAAATTGTCAGACAGAACTCTATCAAGAAAACTTTTCTATTAAAAATATTGAAACGGATATGCCGGTTATTTTTGATAAATTTTATTCCGATAATGAATTATTGACTTGTGATAAATGTGGTGAAAAAATGGCACCTCCGAAAGCAATTAAAGTTGAAGATTAATATTCTTTAACTTCTCTTAAAATTAAAAACAACTTGGTATAGGCTATTTCTATTGATATGAATAGAGATGGTTCTAAAAAATATTTATGAACTTTCAAGACACGCTGTCTTTTGCGCGAAGCGAAGACCGAAAAGACCCTTTAAAATCGTTTAGACGTTCTTTCCATATTCCGAAACAATCCAATGGTAAAAATCACCTTTACTTTTGTGGAAACTCTTTAGGACTACAACCTAAAACGACCAAATCCTTTATTGAGCAAGAGCTAAAAGACTGGAAAGCCTACGGTGTTGAAGGTCATTTTCAAAGTAAAAATCCGTGGTTACCCTACCATGAGTTTTTGACAGAAAACATGGCTCGCGTAGTTGGTGCCAAACCGATCGAAACGGTGGTGATGAATACCCTCTCAGTGAACTTACATCTGATGATGGTTTCCTTTTATCGACCGACCAAAAAGAAGTATAAAATATTGATCGAACACGACGCTTTTCCATCGGATCGATATGCGGTTGCTTCACAGATTGCGTTTCATGGTTATGATCCAAAAAGGTCGCTTATTGCGCTAAAAGCTAGAAAAGGAGAAACGCTCCTTCGGATGGAAGATATTGAGAAAACCATTGCAGAACAGGGTGATGAAATAGCACTGATACTTTTTGGAAATCCCAACTACTATACCGGACAGTTTTTGGATATGAAAGCCATCACTAAGATGGGTCGGAAGAAAAAATGTATGGTTGGTTTTGACTGTGCACATGGTGCTGGAAATTTACCTTTAAATTTACATGATAGCGGTGCTGATTTTGCCGTTTGGTGTACCTATAAATATTTAAATAGTGGACCTGGAAGCTTGGGTGGATGTTTTGTTCACGAGCGACATGCGAAAGCTAAAAAGATTCCTCGTTTTACGGGATGGTGGGGCCACAATAAAGCCACCAGATTTGGCATGCGCGATGGCTTTGATCCAATTCCTGGTGTAGAAGGTTGGCAATTGAGTAATCCGCCGATCTTAAGTATGGCAGCGATTCATGCTTCTTTGGAAATTTTCAAGGCAGCGGGAATGGATCGACTACGGGAAAAATCATTGCGAATGACGGCCTATTTAGAATTTTTATTAAATGGATTAAATACCGATCGAGTAAGAATCATTACTCCTTCAGATCCAGCAAGACGTGGCTGTCAACTTTCAGTTCAAGTGGTCAATGCTGATAAAAAGCTTTATACCAAATTGACTAAAAAAGGGGTGATTGCTGATTGGAGGGAACCAGATGTTATTCGAGTAGCTCCGGTTCCATTGTATAATAATTTTGTTGACTGTTGGCAATTGGTAGATCACCTAAAAACTTGTCTTCGCTTAAAATAACCGCATGGTAAATTTGTCACTAGAAGAAAATATTGGAGCCCATTTAGATCAGTTAATTGAGTTAGTGGCATCTCTTACGGACGAGCAATATACACAGGTACGTGAAGGCGAAACCGCCTCCGTTGGTCGACACCTACGACATACGTTGGAGATTTTTTTACTCTTGGTTCATAACTATGAGAATGGAAGTATTGATTATGAAAATCGAGCCCGCGACTTAACCTTAGAAAAAGATCGAGCACTCGCAATTCATCAACTTAACTTTTTAAAAGACCATTTCAATAAACCAGACAAACCAATCGAACTAATTAATAATCAATTAGTTATAAAAACTTCTTACCAACGAGAATTGCTTTATCAGCTCGAACATATTATTCATCATAACGCCATTATTCGTCCAGCAATAGCTTCTTTTTTAGGCAGCGCTATTCAAGAAAATTTTGGATACGCACCCTCCACTATCAAATACCAAGCGAAGCATGTGTCTGGTTAGTTTTATTCCATTAGACGATAGTATTCTCATCACCTCAAGTCGAGACGAGGACATCGAACGGGAAAAACCTGTGCTGATTCATAATTTGATTCGGGATAGAAAAAGTTTGAGTTTTCCCAAGGATGTCAAAGGTGGCACTTGGATCGGTTACGATAATTTCAATAACTTTTTAGTTATTCTAAATGGTGCGCGTCTTAAACATAAACGTGCTTCGAGTTATCGTAAAAGTCGAGGATTGATTGTCTTAGACTTGTTGGATGCCGATGATATATTGGCAGCTTGGAAAGCAATTGACT
>CALKJE010000038.1 GCA_937995675.1 uncultured Saprospiraceae bacterium | reverse complement strand
CAATTACAATCTGTATCATACACATCATTAATGGTGCAAGCATCTTCATCATCACATGCTGTTCCTGGGATGATTTCTGTACAATCAGTCAACTCAAAAATCGGTGTTAAAATGGTATTAGCATTTCCAATAAAATCTATTTCAGGATTGGTATTTCCAGTCTCTAACCAAAATTGGAATACATAACCTGGTTTGGCGACCGCTTTAAGCCGAAGTGGAATATTCTTAAAATAAGTTCCAACATAATTATAAGGAATTTCCATTTCATTGGTGTTGACAAAAACATCTCCACCAGAATCTGAATCAAAATTAACCGTCAAATTATAATACCCATCTAAATTATAATATCCATCAAGATGTGCTCTCCAAAAGCTAGGTCTACGGTTGTAAAAGTCTCGGTACAAATCAATCCAATCATACCAGCTAAAAGTACTGCCACCCATGGCATTGTCAAACCCCCAACGGTCAATATGTTCTTGTACATTTGGTTCAAATTGAGCTACCGCTTCATCAATAAAAGAATTTACTCTAGTCGAATTATAAACCAACTCTATCACACTACAAGAACGTTGAATAAATTCATTTCTAAAGGTTTCACGTTCTAATGATTTTCTTAGAAAAAGTGTACTATTAGAGTGGTTGGGCCAAGTGGTAATGTTTGGATCATTGATTACCGAAAATTTATTAAACTCAGGTTCTGCCACGCCTCCTGACGTTAAATTATTTTGTGTACTACCATCCGTATCTGCCATTCCGTACCGCCATTTTGCTCCTTCTTTTCGTTCTCTCCAAACCGTTAAATTATTCGCTGGCCAATCATAATTGTTCATATAAGTCATGGTGATCCAATAGTTCATCATTTCATTAACATCCACTTGTGATTCAAAGTAATCCCATTGGATATCATCTGTAAAATTACTGTTTTCCACCACTTGAAAAAGCGCATCATAAATATCTTCGGTACCTTGTTTTTCATTACTCCAAGGAAGTCCTGGACTTTTGATAATATCTAAATCATCTTCATCAACATCATAAATTGCTTCGAAATATTCTCCAGAAAATTTTTCTCGAATATTGTATATTCCCCAAAATTCGCCATTGAGATATAATAGGGAAGGACGTCCGGCTTGTAAATCAAGATCTAATTTTCCGGTTAATATATTTTGATTGACCATGTCTCTAAATCCAAGTCTTCTAAAATCTTGACCACTGTTTCTCAACTTTAGTCGCTGGTAATTATCATGATCTCGTTCTGCAAATAAAGGATATTCAATGGCTTCGTCTCCGAACTCTTTATCACGTAAATTGATTCCTAAACTTTTCATGGCTCTATTTCTTGAACAAGCTCCATTTATTTCGACGCCAGCTTCAACATCAAATGCCAACTCACCATCTGGTAAAAACATTTTTAAATTTATAGGACGTTCCCAATCTTGAGCCCAGTTGACAGGCATCGGTGCACAATAGGCTTGAACACCATTGGTCCCATCTACGTAAATTCCAATTTCATCATCAAAGAAATTATCTGGATCAGTAGTGATATATAAGATGGGTAGATTTTTATTTTCATTGATCAAATAAGTTGCATCAGAAGGTTGACTATCTGCATAATCATTTTTTCTTGCAATCGCGCGTAGGCTAGAGGTTTCACTAACTTCAATTGGCCCATTATAAAAAGCGGAGCTATTGGTGGGAGTTGAACCATCTGTTGTATAGAAAATATTAGTACCAGAAACAGTAGAATTTATACTGACCATTTGGGTACTTTGGTAAGCACCACTTTCTACAGAAAAAATAGGAGAAGGTAAATATAACCCTGCACCATTATTTGTTGCTTCCGGGGTAACATCTCCGAATAATATAAAATTATCTCCACCATCTATTTCACGACCATAAGTTGCCATAAAAGGAATCGCTCCAAAAGTCACAGAATCAATTACGGATAAACCATCGGTTAATAACTGAGAAAGCGCAATTTCTTCTCCACCTGATTTTAAACTAAAATTGGTATGCAATGGACCGTCCTCTTCGTCATTGTCAGTAAAAAAAGTAAGATATCCTTCTGCTGGAATGATCGTACCAGGAGGGATTTGCCATTTATCCAAATCACTAAATTTATCCGTCAAAAACAAACCACTTAAATCCACTGGTTCTAGGTTAGGATTATAGAGTTCTATCCAATCTTCTTTGGTGCCATTTTCATCACGATAGGTGGTTGAATTGGAAGCAATTTCATTGATATAAACAGTTGGAATAGGATCGGTAGACAATGGAATTTCTGCTTCAATGACTAACTTTGCTGCTAGTAAAGGGTTTTGTTCGAAAGAATAAGTGGTTCTAGTTCCAGATCCGGAAATGATAAATGCCATTGCGTTCCCTGAATCCCAGTCCGGGAGCGCAATCATTTCATTAATAATCTCAGAAAGATCTGGCGACTGTTGGTCCGTTCCATTAGCGCCTATGATAAACCAAGGTTCAGGTATCCAATTTGTGGCATTGTTGGTGGTGACTCGATTGGTAATATTTTGGTTGAGCATTTGAAAGGGGGCCGAATTTCCAGAAGATTCTCCGTGAATGATCAGATTCGCAGGACCAATTTGGATTTCTTCTGCCACAAATTGGAGGTAGGCATTGGTCACTACTGCATCGGATGGAAGGTTGATATTGGAAAAACGAAAACCTGCAGTGGTGGGATTACCAAAATTTTCAACCATTTCAATATCACTACTATTCAAAATGACATTCCCAAAAGACTCTTGCTCTGCGTCGTCGTTACCTGACACTAAGGAAACTTCAAGATTAACCGTATAAGTAGGAACGCCTCCAGGTATATTGGCCATGCCGGGGGTTGGAGAAGGAAAGAAAACAAAATTAGGAGCACCGTCGGTTTCTCTTCC
>CALKJE010000037.1 GCA_937995675.1 uncultured Saprospiraceae bacterium | reverse complement strand
CCATTGGATATCCAGTTAGACCATCACACCATTTTTGAAAATCTACTTGACTATCTCGCCATTCAATAAAATCATATTTCTTACGAAAAGGATCAGCAACTACGTGAGGAAAATGCGCTAAGATCATCGCATAAAAATCTCTCCAGATCAACTCACTTAAGAAAGTATCGTTCAGTCGACTTGCTTTCAGCGCTTTATCTCGAATAGAAATCGTACCAAATCTAAAATGTAGTCCCAAACGAGACGTCCCTTTTATGGCTGGAAAATTTCGATTAGCATCATAGGTCTTAATTATTTTTCGAGCAACCGAACGTTCTGGAATAACCTGGTCACTAGATTCAAAACCCATCTCTTTGAGGGAAATTAATTTTTCTGGTTTAGTAGAAAAGAGATTTTTAAAATATTTTTTATTGGGATAAGGTTTAAAAAAATATGAAATCTTAGTCGATGTTTTATCCACCGTATTTTTCACCATTCGACTCTTTAACTTCGCTTTCCAAATTTTACTATACGGTGTAAATACGACGTAAGGCGTTCCGTCACCTTTGACCACTTCGTCCTTTTCAAAAATCACATGATCTTTATAAGTATGAAAGGAAATATCTTTTTTAGAAAGTAAAGACGCTACCGCAGTGTCTCTTTTTTTTGCGTAAGGTTCATAATCATGATTGGTATAAACCGACTTGATCGTATACGTCTTCATCAACTCCTTCCAAATCTTTTCTGGGGTACCATAACGAACCAAGATCGTACTTCCCTGCTCTTTTAATTCAGCCTGCAAACGAGTTATTTCATTATGAATAAATGTAACGCGAGCATCCTTTTTATTTTCTAATTTATCAAGAATAGATCTATCAAAAATAAAGAGTGGTAAAACATTCTCTTCGCTTTTAAGGGCGCGATAAAATCCCGCATTGTCGTGTAAACGAAGATCACGACGAAACCAAAAAATAGTAATAGACTTTAACATAAAATGGATAGTAGTTTAGATAAGCGTTTAGTGCTACATATAAACCTGAAAAATGTACAATTGTTTACTCGTCCATACAATTCATGATCTATATTTACTCCGCAAACAACAATTCCAACCCTGTTCCAGCTCTTGGCAAAAATCCCGGCCAAGTTTCCTCGTTAGAGTTTGGTTTTATTTTTAAAAATTTAGTATAATCTTTTCCTTTTAAGTGTGTTCCTAAAAAGGCAGTCACGAAATGCTGGTTGATATTATTCATCCGGCGCTGATCCCAAGCGGGTTCTGCATAACGATAGTATTCGTCAAAATGTAAACCAGGTTTTAGCGCAGCAGTCGGAGGTGGATTGGGCGCTACATTGTGTCGGGCATTATCATAGGTTAGTAAATAACGCTCTGTTTCTGTCGCTCCCGTAAAGATCGCTTTGATCCCTGTTTCATAACCAGAAATATCATCTTCACTTCCCGCTACAAAAAACGTCGGCACCTTTAATCCTTTCAGGCCTTCAGCATCCCAAACTTTTTGCGTCATTCCCCAAGGAGCAAAAGCCACCACCGCTTTAATTCGTGGATCTACTGATTTTCGATAATCTGGATGCGCATGACCTCGCTCCACTAAGGCCGTACTTCCACCCGTCATCCCCGTAAAAAATTGAATAGCACCCGCGCTATATCCAGCACCTGCTGCATTCAATGATCCATAGCCTCCCATCGAATAACCTATCAATCCTGTTTGATCAGCATTCACGATTCCAGCTAAAAAAGATTTACTATCTGCTTTTCCCAAGTCAGCTATTTCATTCAAAACAAATAAAACATCTTTCGATCTATTTAATAAAGTACTAGGAAACGGAGCGGCATCCCGAAAAGTAGATTCTGTATGATCAATCGCCACTACGATATAACCTTTTGACGCCAAGTTTTCTGTCAGATAAGTCATCAAAAATCTAGATCCAACATAACCATGCGAAACAATCACCAACGGAAAATTTCCTTGATCTGACATAGGAGACGCATCGCGTAAAGCTCGTCCCTGAAAGGTAAAAGGAATCAACGGACGTTTAGGATCTCCTTTCATTCCAAGCACTTCATCGTAGGTGACCAACTCCTTCCCATCCGATGGAATGACCGCCGGATACCAAACTTCAACTGTCAACGGACGATCATACCGCGCTTCTACTCCATCCTTTGAATTAAGAATATCTACTTGGTCTTTATTTACCAACTTTATGGTTCGAACACCAACTTTATGATCACCTCGATGGGCTAACTCAGGCGCATCAGGCAAAGCATCACCAAAAAGAAAAGGACTAGACACTTCCTGAGCAGTACCTGAAATCGAAGTCAACACTATTATACTTATGAATAGTGGTAAAAGGAGACGATATGCATTCATGTTTTTTTTGGGAAGATAGGAATTTTTTGTAAAAACTTTTTCAAAGATAGGTCGTACAATCTATTCATTATCAAGTATTTAAATTTTCTCTTTACTTTTTTTTGAAAAAAACACTTGTAAAATTTGGTTTTAATGTAAACAAATTAGTAACTTTACATCATATTGTAATCACAATAGTTAAATTTTTAATTGAAAATCATAATATAAAAGTCATTATTCATTAAATAATTATTAATTAATCTTTCACTAAATGAGACTCCAACAACAAGAAACCCTTTATTTTCAAAATGCTACTTCTGATAAAGTCTATCAGGTAGATTTATGTGAGGTAACGGGTGGAATGTACTTGGTAAACTTTCGATATGGCAGAAGAGGCAAACCACTGCGCGAAGGAACAAAAACATCTCAACCTATAACTTTAGAGGCGGCGCAAAAAATATTTGATAAACTGGTTGCTGAAAAAACAAAGAAAGGGTACTCCGCTTCTGGTACTCCAACTCCCGCTCCACCTGCTACACCTTCACCGGTCGATACAAGTCTTAGTACGGATACACCAGAAACCTTAACTCCCTTTAATTTTGATTTAAATCCAGCTAGAAAATCAGCTATTCTAAATTCGATCCAGGAAATAATTAGAAAAGCAGATCGAATGGATGCTGGCCGTCCCAGCTCTCTTTGGAATACGTTTAAAGACATTGTTAAAAATCCAAATAATAATGATTCTAATAAAAAACTTATAAGTGGTTTTCCTAAATCAAATTCAGGTCGTACTATTGAACGTCTAGTCCGTCGAGTTGGAGAATTAAGACTCAAAGAAGCCGTTCCACTATTAGTCAATATTCCAACCACTAAACAAGATACCCTACTAAACTATAATTTAGTTTGGGCGCTTGGTCGCTGTGGTGATTCGGCTGGCATGCCAAAAATAGAATCCATCCGTCGCATCCTTCCTACCAATGACCCACTGAATCCAATGATCAAGGAAGCAGAAATAGCTTTGATGGCGGAATCAGAACAAAAGGAATTAATTGGATTTA
The DNA here is from genome assembly GCA_937995675.1 of uncultured Saprospiraceae bacterium. Taxonomy (GTDB): domain Bacteria; phylum Bacteroidota; class Bacteroidia; order Chitinophagales; family Saprospiraceae; genus JALZUU01. Next base: position 11,915 of record CALKJE010000037.1, on the reverse strand, counting down.
TTGAAGATACACTTCCAACTGGCGTAAAAAATATTTTATTAGATGGAAAAGCGTTAGGAACTTTACTCTTAGAAAAAAACAAACTTGGTGACGAGGTCAGAGCAAGTATTTCTAATCTTTATCTAATTGCTAAATTTAATAATTCCGTTAGAAATGCACTCTTCTATTTTGTAAATAAAACACCATTTACAGGAAGCGGTTTCTTTAAGGCTTTCCGCAAAATTTTTAAAGCGGCTGAATTTCGAGGCGACGCTGAATTGTTTGGCTTAATGGCTTATAGAATTCAGAAGACACCAGGAAATTTTGTTTCTAATTCTTGGAATGGTCAGCGTATCAACAATCGTTGGGTACGTGTTCAAACAGAACTAAAAAAACCAGATTCTGTTATCGCTTTTTCTGTTCAAACCAAAGAATATTTACAACGCCGAATTGCACGTATGCTGCGCAATCAAGGAAACGTTGCCGATCCTGATTACGTAAAAATGGCAACTGGAATTTTACAATATTATAAAGACAGCGATGAAGTCCCCTTACAACATGAAACATTCTATTCGTACCGTCGCGATGAAAATAATCGATGGACTAGCGTAGAAAATACGCTAAACTATACGAGCACTACCGCCTACTCTATTTTCAATCAAATACTGTATTCAAATAGCCCACGCTATCAACCATCGAAAGGTCGTCAGAAATTTATTTTCCGTCCAAATGTGGATAGCAATACGCCAGTACCAACAGAAAGAGAAGAGGCATATCCAGAACTTTGGGATCGCTTACCACAAGGCTTTCTACAGCTATTAGCCAACAGTGAATCGAAGCTAGTACATGAATTTGCAGTCAAGGCCGCTAAAGCCAATCACCGAAAAGTACTTGGACTGATCAATGTGGATTTTGTTATTCTATTATTGAAAAAACCGTATGCCGAAACATTGCGTTACGCAATCACACTAGCTCGTTCCGTCTACCGTCCTGAACAACCAAGTTTTGAATTAATCAGTGCCCTACTTTATGCAGACCTTGATGATGCTCGTAGACTTGGAGTAGGATGGATGGATGAAAATAAAGAGGCGTTTTTAAATAATGAAGAATTTATGGTTTCGCAATTATTCAATCCAGCTACCGAAGTAGCAGATTGGTGCCAGCGATCTTTAACCAACCATCAATTATCTGAAGAAAAATCTTTAACCTTAATCGCCAGAGCCGTAGCTAAAATGCTCCGTTATGACGCAACTGCTACTACCGCTGATCGAAACGCGATCTTAAATGCGGGCGAATTATTATCCCAACATTTTCAAAAACCATTATCACAAACCAGTTTTAAAATCATCAACGAATTACTAGCACATCCTGTACCTGCCGTGGCCGTTTTTGGTGCAAAAATTCTGCTTAATCACCAGACACCAGCAGAAGAGTTACCAGAAGATTTATTACTAGGTTTGATCAATGGAGATACGGAAGAACTAAGAGCAGTAGGTATTCAATTACTCGGTAAATTACCGGACGAGAATCTTGAAAACAAACGAGATTTAATGGTTGGTCTCTGTCTCTCTCAACACAAAAATATTCGTCAAGATATTCAACCGATTGTAGGTAGAATTGCTGAAAAGAATAATGATTTTGCCAAGGATATGGTACTGCGACTAGCACCGTGGTTAATGAAAAAAGAAGTACACGAAGGTGCAGACGATGATCTCGTAAAATTACTTTCTGAAGACCTGAAAGATCACCTTCATCATTTGGCACCGGATCTAATGTTAGACCTTTTGTATAGTGCTCGAAAGCCAGCACATATCGTTGGTTATTTAGTCCTTAAAAATCATGGAGATGGCGAAAAACTAACCATGCGACAAATCGTCCAATTGGGAAGTAATGAATTGGTAAGTGTTAGAAAATGGGTAATGGATTATTACCAAAATAAACCAGAACGAATCAAATTTGAATTACCAGAAGCGGTTCGATTATTAGACGCACGTTGGGAGGATAGTCGAGATTTTACAATGGAATTTTTACGCACTGCTCTTGATGAAAAAGATTGGACGCCAGATGTGCTCGTTAGTATTTGTGATAGTGTAAACCCAATGGTTCGTCAATTTGGTCAAGAACGAATTACCAAATTTTTTAAAGAAGAATATGGTGAACAATATTTGTTACAACTAAGTCAGCATCCGAGTGGCGATTTGCAAAATTTTGCGACTAATTATCTAGATACTTTTGCTGCAGACAAACCCCAAAACATCGAACAATTAGAACCTTATTTTACGACCGTTTTAGCGGGTGTCAACAAGGCAGGTGTTGCCAAGAAAAGGATCTTTGGTTTCTTACATCAAGAGGGACTAAAAGATGAAAAATCAGCAACGATTGTTGCCAAGGTAATTGCCCGACAGTCTGCTAGTATGGCCATTACAGACAAAGCACGTTGTTTAGAAATAATGCGAGATTTAAAAAAGGTATATCCAAACATTTCATTGCCTGCGATTAAGATAGAATTTACTGATTATCCCATTGCTCAACCACAAAAAATATAAAGCTATGTTATTCAATTATAAATACAGTGGGAGCTCAGCAGTCAACAGTAGTGCTGGAAAAACAGGGATGAATTTCGCACCGGATGCTTTACGAGAACCTACTTTTTTCCGAGGTACATTACGTAAAAACATCCCTTTTCGAGAAGCGATTTCAGCACTACATTATGTGGTCGTTTCTGACCTAAGATTTAAGCCCAAAGATCGAGAAGAATACAAAGCTTGGGCGCTAAAACAAGAGCAGATTTATCTGGAAGAAATGGCTGCTACCAACGTAGACCTAAAAGCGGAAGTAGGTGTTCGGCGTAAGGAGTTAGATGATCTTTACAAGCAGTCTAGCAAAATTATGGGACCTTATTATAAGGCGCAGAAAAAGTATTTCGAATACATTTACAAAAGAGATCGAGATGCTTGGTTTGTCCTCGATCCTGTTATTACGGTGCATCCTGATGAAGTATTTTTTGAGTGTTTTAGTCAAGATGAATCAACCTATGGAAGACTAGGAACGGGTTACGAAGTTTTTAAAGATGTCAATGAATTTGCTTGTGGTACCACCAATATTGATTATTCTGATGCTTTGTATAAAGAATTTCAAAAAATCCGAGATTACAAAACAACAGACTTTAATATTGACCCAAGTGGATTTGAAGTAAAAACGACACAAGAGGATAATTTTAAAGAAGTAAAAATTGATTTACCCGATAGTTGGGTTCGTGGATTTTTACAGGTGAGTTCGGCCATGACCTTAGATAAAGTTTCCTTCGATTTACATCCGATGGACGTTTATAATTTCTGTTTTATTTTAAAAAGATATAAAGAGAAAAAAGGACCTCGGTCGATTCGCTTTGTATTAAAGCCAGGACAACCAGTAAAAGCAATTTTCGAACCTTGGAATTACGAAGTAGTTTGTAGTCGCAGTCCATACCACGGCACCACCGAAAAAGAAATTCGAATCTGGGGAAGAAGAAGATTATTAATTTTAGAACGCTTAATTCCAGTAACGAAAAAATTCACCGTCAACCTTTTAGGAACCGGACTTCCTTCTTTCTTTATTGCGGATATGGGAGATATGAATTTCACACTCGGTCTTTCTGGCTGGACTAAAAACGATTGGTCGCGCGCAGGTAATTTTGATCTACTAGCTCCACGAGCCGAGATCGATTTATTTACTAAAGCCAAGGTATTTGAAGCGCTTAAAGAAACTTGGTTTGCTACAGCAGATGAACTCGCTCAAAAATTAAAACTAGATCGTGCCGTTATCATGGGCGCGTTATCGGCCTATACACAAGCGGGACGTGTAATGTACGATCTAAATCGAGATGTTTATAGAGTTCGAGAATTGACACAAGAGCCATTACCTTTTGAGCAGCTCCGCTTTGCCAACGAACGCGAACAACAAGCCCGTTCTTTTATCAACGAAAGAAAAGTAACATCCACTTTAACGCTCGTTGAGAACAACCATAAAAAAATGACCGGTCGAGTAGCCGACCAACATAAGAATCATGATACCGAGTTACTTATTAATGCCGACCAGCGACTGGTGGAAGCCAGTTGCACCTGTCGGTTTTTTCAAAAGAACAAATTATTCCAGGGTCCGTGCGAACATATCCTGGCAACTAGAATACACGCTAATCAAAAGTGATTAGTGGAGCCTGGTACTTTAAGACAGGCATAGAAAAACTTGCAATCCGGCTGGCGTTTCGCCAGTCATGCTAACAACTTTTGCATACGTCACCGACTGACTCTTTATATTGCATTACATACACTACCAGTACCATTGCGGTTTGACTTCCGTGAAGTCAATAATACCGGTAGTGTAGTAATGCTTTGAGTTGAGCCATTCGGTTGAAAGCATCTACGAAGTTTTTCTCTCTTTTTTATTTAGTGTAAACCTAAAGATTTTGCAATATGGCTGGCGTTTCGCCAGCTCCGCTGACAACTTTTGCATACGTCACCGGCCGACTCTTTATATTGCATTACATACACTAGTATACCCATTGCGGTTTGACTTCCGTGAAGTCAATAGATATACTAGTGTAGTAATGCTTTGAGTTGAGCCATCCGGTTGAATGCATCTACGAAAATTACTTTGGGTTTCTACGCTGTTGAAATGTTGAAATGTTGAATTGTTGAATCGTTGAATCGTTTAGATATTCAATGCTTCATCAATTCAACAAATCAACGATTCAACAAATCAACAAATCAACAACAAAAAAAATGTCTCAACCACGTACTCGACAGGAACTTTACGATTTAATCAGAGAAACTGGGAAGCAGGAATTCATCTTGGCCGAAATGAAGCGGCTTGGATTTTGGGAAGACAACCAAGAAAAACCTTCACTACCAGAAATACTACTTACGCGACAAAGTGAGTTGCGCAAAGAGATTTCTACGCTAGTAGCTAAACAACGAAAAGTAGAAGATCCAGAAAAACTTTTACAAGAATATCGTAAAAAGCGATTAGAAGATTCTCGGATCAAACAGCAAGAAAATCGGGAAAAACGAGCAAAGGCAAAAGAAGAAAAAGCCGCAGCTTGGAAAGAACGAAAGTCAAAAGAAATCCTTTATTTAGGAGATGATATTTCTGTCGGACTTGCGGATAAAAAAAGTAATCCTACGCAACTTCAAAAATTTCAATTACCTGATTTTGCGGATGCCGCAGCGCTCGCTACTGCGATGCAAATTGAAGTAGGACAATTGCGATTCTTAGCTTATAATCGACGGGTCACCAAGGTAAGTCATTACCAGCGTTTTTATATGAAAAAGAAATCGGGTGGACAACGCTTGATTTCCGCACCGATGCCTCGCTTAAAAAAAGCACAGTATTGGATTTTAGAAAACATTCTAAATAAAATCCCAGTACACGAACAAGCACATGGTTTTAAAACCGCTAGCTCTATTGTTTCTAATGCCCTACCCCACGTCGGTCAAGACGTTGTAGTCAATTTAGATTTTAAAGACTTTTTTCCGACGGTTAACTTTATTAGAATCAAAGGTGTATTTACCAACCTAGGATATTCTTCCCATATTGCCACCATTCTTGCTTCGCTTTGTACCGAGCCGGATGTGGATCAAATGGAGATGGATACTGTAAAATATTTCGTTGCCAAAGGACAACGCGTATTACCACAAGGTGCACCAACGAGTCCGATGTTGACCAATATTCTTTGTTATAAACTAGATACGCGATTATCAGGTTTAGCGAATAAAAATGGTTTTAATTATTCTCGCTATGCAGATGATTTAAGTTTTTCTGCCAAAGGAGATGCTACTGAAAATTTGACAAAAGTATTATGGGCAGTTCGGAAGGTAACAGAGTCAGAAGGCTTTGTTTTACATCCTGAAAAACTACGTATCATGCGTAAAGGTGCGCGGCAAGAAGTAACTGGATTAGTGGTCAACGAACAGTTGGGTATTAGCCGAAAGCATTTAAGAAAGTTTAGAGCGCTACTCCATCAAATTAAGTTGACAGGATGGGAAGGAAAGCAATGGGGTACGAGTCCTAATATTGTTTATGCGGTTTATGGTTATGCGAATTTTGTTAGAATGGTCAAACCAGAACAGGGTGAAAAACTGATGACGGAAGTACAGTCGTTAATCGCGCAATGGAAAGTCAAGCCTCAACAGACACCTCCTCCGATTTCTAATAAGTTGACCAATAAAATTTCGGAAGAGCAAGAGAAATTGAAAAAAGAAGATCCAAAGAAAGACGATGATCAGCCAGGATGGAAATTGTGGTAGAATGACAAACCCGTAAAGAGAATTCATAAATTCTCTTTACGGGTTTGTTAAATAACCTCAGAATAAGATACCTCTAAAAATAACGAGGTGTCGTTACTTTTTTATCCGTAAAATTAAAATCGTATCCTAGCATGATTTCATAAGAAGCTCCAGATACCGGACGTAACTTACTAATGGTATAATCATAAGACATTCCAATTCTTAAACCATTACGTAAATAAAAGGAACCCCAAAAATCAATTGAATCAAATGAGCTTTCGCCACCAAAAGCATCTGCACTAAAAGCAGAACGAAAAGAAGTTCCCAACCATAAACTTTCAAAAAACAAAAGACTAAGATCGATATCAAATTCAGTAGGTGCGCCTACCACATTAAGTGCATTGGATTGCGAAGCTAGTTCTCCTAGTAAACCTACACTTTTGATTAAGATAGAAGGTTTAAAATATAATGCGTCTCCATTCAATGGGAAAGCAGCACCAGCAGAGAAATAAAAATGTCGGTAATATTTAGCACTTCTCACGGAAGTATTACCTGTAGGAGCTACATCACCCAAATCCCACGAGATTAATTGTGGAACAGAAAATCCTACATAATATTTAGGAGCATAATAAAAGATACCTGCGCCAAAATTTGGCATCCAACGAGTAGGTGTATCAGAAGAAAAAGAACTATCTAAATTTCGTGGATCTCGGTAACGCAAAACGCTCCAATCCGCTCGCCAGTTCATCGCTCCTGCTTGTAGTCCCATAGATAATTTTCCATTACCAAAAGGAACCCGATAAGCATACGCTAAAAAGGCAGAAGTAGAACCTGTCGCACCAATCTTATCATTGACGATACTCATCCCCAATCCTACCCTTTCCTTAAAAGGCATATGGATCGTAACCGATTGTGTAGTTGGTGCGCCGTCTATTCCTAACCACTGTCCACGTTGTAAAGCACGGACGGATAAATACTCTGGACTACCTGCAAAACCAGGGTTATAAGCCAGACTATTAAACATATATTTGGTAAACATTGGATCTTGCTGCGCAGCAATTTGCCCCAACAATCCTCCAATCATTAATATAACCAATGTAAATTTTCTCATATTCTGCCAATCTTTAGTAGATGCAATCACTACGAAATTTACCCAAATATCATGCCTTCTATATAAAAAATACCCGTAATAGGTTCTAAACTATTACGGGCAACAATATATGTATTTTTATTAATATACTTAAGTCACTACATTAAAGATCATTAGGTCATTATCGATGAATTTGAAGCCATCCACTATATTGCTCACCTTCTCCATCTTCTATTAGATAGAAATAGGTTCCATCGGGTAAATCTTGATCATTCCAACGTCCTGAGAATGGATCATCATTGGTATATCCGGTACGATCATAGACTCTATTCCCCCAACGGTTGAATATCTGCACTCGATTATTCGGGAATCTTTCAATTCCAAGAATTACAAAGTTATCATTCACTCCATCACCATTGGGTGAGAAACCATTAAAAATCGTTAGTTCTTCACATAACACCGTGACCGTTACCGTGGCGGTATCTTGCCCAGTGGAAGTACTTAATACATATTGGAAACTATCTATGCCACAGAATTCCCGTTCAGGACTATAGATAATATTATCTGCCCCGACCACCGCCGTTCCATTTGAAGGGCCGTTGATAATCTCAAGGCCAATTAGTCCACCGTTAATCGTATCATTACCAAGTACATCTATGACGATCGAAGTGTTAATTACCGTTAAACTATCGTCATCTATTGCGACTGGACCTTCTCCCAATAAAGTAAGATTGGTAATGGCTAGGAAAGTCGTATCACAAACTCCAAAGTCATCACAAATTACAATACAGGCAGTATCTTGTCCTAATCCAATACTTTCAAAAATCACACACCAAGTATCATCCACTAATTCAATTTCATTATTGATATTGGAAAGTTCTGGACAGGCATTAAAAATAGTGTCAATATTCCCAGCTAGTTCAGTCGTATCTATACAGAATTGATCTATATCGCCAAAGAATATTTCTGTAGTCATTGATTCAGACATCGGTGGATTAACTGTTACTAGTAAAACCGTTGTATCACAATGTCCTGCGTCATCACAAAGTACAATACAAGCTGGATCTGTTCCAAGTCCGATTCCTTGATAGCTTACACAGTATGTATCAGGATCGATAGTAAAGTTTACATTCGTACCAGAACTATCGGCACAAATATTAAAAATCGTATCAATGATTCCTGGCAATATGGTCGTATCCATACAGAAGGTATCTGTAAAGTTGATCAGTATTTCCAGTGGAATGGTATCCGTTGGTAATGGTACAAAATCATCACAGATCACATTCACATTAAATGTATCAATACATCCTGCGATTGAATCTCTCAAAATAATTTGATGCATTCCAGTATCTAATTCCATCTGCGCACCTTGTGGTTGAAGATTAAATCCTGGTTCTGCCGTATCGATGATTACCCCAAATTGTGATACCACCATGTCTCCGTAAGTATTGCTCAAGTCGCCTCCAATCAATTCTGTTCCTAATAAAATCCAATCACCGGTCGGATCCCAAACATTCATACTATCCAATAATTCATTGAGGCCAATAAACTGTCCCATCGAAAAGAAGTTATTATTAACCTGCCAGCTATTTAGTGTATAAACACTATTATTACTAAATGCGATTCCATCGTACAATACGGTGGTGTCAACATTACATCCCAAGAAACCATTCGTGTAAGGTAGACCGTTATCGGTTACTTCATAATTGAGAATTTGAGAAACCGTCAGTTCTAAACAAATCGGTGTCAGTTCTTCACATTCAGCAGCCATTATTTCTGGTTGCCCCAAATAGGTTTCCTCTAAACAAGGACGGCAGATAACATTTAAGTCTATAGTATCAATACATCCTTCTGCTAGATTTTCTACAATGATTTGATGGAATCCAGTATCAATTGCCAATTCTAATCCGTTTGGAATAGGTTGTAATCCTGGTTCAACATTTTCAATCGGCACACCGCCTAAGGTAATTACCGCAGGACCATAATTATTATTAAAATTATCTCCTATAATCAAAAATTCATCTAACCTCCAGTTTCCAGCAGGGAACCAAACGTTGAAGGAATCTACTAATTCTTGTGGGCTGGTGAGGTTTTCAGCACTAAAGCTATTGCCGAGAACCGTCCATTCTTCCAATCCAAAAACATTTAAACTAAATAAATTGGTCACATCGTATTGAACCAAAGAATCAATATTACAACCAAGGAATCCTCCCATATAAGTTGCACCATTATCTGTGATTCGATAATCAATAATTTGACTGATAGAAAGATTTACACAAACGGGTACGGTACCATCACAGTTATCGGCAATCAATTCTGTTGGACCATCATAAATACCAGGACAGTTTCGGCAATCTACCAAAACATTAAATGTATCAACACAACCTTCTACTAAATCAAAAGTAATGATTTGATGGAATCCGGAATCGAGTGATAATTGTGTTCCATCGTTATCAATATTAATTTCTCCTTGGATGATTCGTTGATCCGAAGAAGCAAAAGACCTTAAAGCCATAGCGCCGTATACCCCATTGATACTATTTGTAACAATATTGTTTCCATCTAATTCCCAACCACCCGCTGGATCCAACATAGACAAGCTGTCAAATAATTCAGCGATGGTTAAGAATGTATCAACAGATACATTTCCTCCATTCACTGGCCATCCAGTCAGTTCATAAGGACCAACCGGGAAATCAATTAAAAAATTATCAAAACGATACGTCAAAGAAGTATCACTTTCACAGCCAACAAAAGTTCCATTATAGAATGAACCATTATCGGTGATTTCATAATTATCGATTTCTAATATTCCAATCGGCAAACAGAAATCTGCACCCGCTTCGCAATCAAAGGTTGGAAGCACTAAAGTATCTCCACTTGAAATTCCACAATCAGTGGTTATCGAAATAATCACACAAGTCGTATCAGGTAAACCATTGTCATTGGCGATAATACAGATCGTGTCTACGCCAATTCCAGGGAACGCATTCGAAGTATAATTTAGACAACCTAATGAATCCAATGTCCAGTTACCAAAATTACTAAGTCCACCAAAACCGCCATCTAATAATTCGTAGCTAATTCCTACTGAATCAAAACAAGATTCTAATTCAAAACAGTATTCAGTCAAACTATTCGTTGGTAGATTAACATTAACGGTATCTGCGGATGGACAATCACTACATTCATTAATGATTGGTAGATTATTCGCAATTGCAGTACATCCATTCTGATCCGTCACGATCAACGTATAAGCACCAACAGTTAGATCTGTACGATCTGCCGTATCGGTTGGACCAGGAATATCTTGCCAGTCATAGTTATAACCACCATTGCCACCACTCGCTTCCACGAAGATCATTCCAGTGGTATCACAAGTTTGATTTTGGGTAATAATATCTAAAACGATCGCTGTTGGTTCTTCGACAGAAAAACAATTTTGGCCAGCATTACAACCGTCTGCATCTGTTACTACAATACAATATTCACCAGTAGTCAATTCACCGTTATTTACTTCTGCTCCGTTAGCGGCAAAAATGGTAGTAGTGAATGGTTCTGCAAAACCGGGTTCTGTCGTAACCGCAAAATCAACCGTTCCATCTTCATTTCCAATACAACTTAATAATACTGGATCATCATCAATTGTAATAGTTGCTGCCGCGTCTACGTCATTTAATAAAACAAAAGAAGTTACTAATTCACAACCTGTTGCGCCATTATCCGTTACGGTCACCGTATAAAATCCAGCAGAAAGATTATCTCGACTTGCTCCTCCACCTCCGTCGCTCCAAGCATAAGTGTAACTCGTACTACCATTCGCAACATCAATGCTAACCTCACCATCATTTTCATTACAACTAGGAAGCTCATCTATATTAACGGTTACCTCTAAAGGATTGAATTCATCAATGATTATTTCTACATAATTTAAACAACCAGTAGAGAAATCTGTCACGGTTACAAAACAAGAACCAGCAGGTAAATTATTTACACTAAAACCAGTTAGACCATTACACCATTCGTATTGGAAACTAACTGGACCTAAAACTGCGGTACCGTTTGCTTCGTTACAAGTCGCTGGTGTAGTAGAAATAATTTCTGGTTGTGGACCATCTGCATTCTGGATGGCAAAGGTAGTCGTCGTCTGGCAATCTGGATCATCCAAGCGACTAATGACCACCGTGTATACTCCAGCAGGAATATTATTTGCAGCAGCATTATCACTAACGTTTGGTGTCCAACTAAAAGCGAAATCTTCATTATTACCTACCATTTCAAGGAAAGCAGATCCATTAGATTGATTACAGCTAGCCGCAATTTTTACCGTGTTTTCTACAATGGGTGTTTCACAAACAACCGGAACGCAAGTATCGATGATATTGATATTATCTATCACTACACTGCATCCTTCATCGTCCGTAACGGTAACGGTATAAGACTGTGGTAATAAATCTGTTCGATCAGATCCATTATCATCGCCCGGAAGATCTGCCCAATCAAAAGTATAAGGTGCTACTCCACCAGATGTAACTAATGAGATAGAACCATCTGACAAACAAATTTTATTTACCTCGCCGTCC
>CALKJE010000036.1 GCA_937995675.1 uncultured Saprospiraceae bacterium | reverse complement strand
CTGTCTCACGGCCATAATTTTTATTTAAAAAGTAAAGGTCTTTCCTAGATCCATCCAGACTTATTCCCGTTAGAATACTTTTTCTGTCTTTGGATTCCGTTAGGGTTACGGTTTCAACAGATTTAACGGTGGGATCTTTTTTTGATTTCTGGCAGCCAAGAAGGAAGATTAGAATGGATAAGAAAACAGGTATTTTTTTTAAATTCATTTTTTGGTCTTTGATGGAAAATAAAATTCATCCTAATTTTCCATTATCTAGATTCATTATAAGATTCATACTTAGTATCCAGCAATCCCAACTCAAATAAATCTCTCAATAATTTCTCCGACTGCTTTCTAACCTCACTTTGAGAATGATAAAGATTTACAATCAGGTCTTTTTCAATATAATAGTTTATTGGGCCAAGAATATGGCTCTTTATTCTCCATTCAAGAATATATAGACTATCTAAAACCATAACCTTCTCTCGTCTAACGAAAGTTTGATAAGGACTAGGAATAGATTGAATTATTTCAGACTTCCAAGTGAGCGAAGAATCTGGTTCAATAAAATTCCCTTTAAAATCGCCGCAAACAATAAAATCATAACCTACTTTCTCTTTTTTAGAATTATGTACTAAAATTTTATTATTGTTTATTCCGAATTGAGAGATAGACAATCTTTCCTTTGAACGATTCCTAACTGTAAAGATATACGTTACATTTTTTGAGGTAAGATCTTTGACCATCGAATACTCAACACCTGAAATCAAGGTATCAATATTTTGCGATTGTCCATTTAAACACCAATGTAGAAGGCTTAGAATCAGAATAATTCTAATTAGCATGATATTTATGTTTTTTAATCATAACTTATTTTTCCCTTTTTTATTTTAAAGCTAAATAGGTTTTGACTATCGACGGCCTTTCCATTCAATTTTCCTGGCTTCCAAGATCCTAAACTTCTAAAAACCTCTTCTATTTGGTTTTCTAGCACATTATTTGATTTTTTAAAATGAACCTCAATTTTTAGGACCTCACCCGTACAATTCACTAAAACATCTACACTTCCTTTTGATTTATATTTTGGGTTATTCTTAAGATATTCTACCTTCTCATTTAATTTTAAAAGCAACTTTTCTTTATTTAAAGGACAAACTGCATCATCTTGGTCAGGAAGCATTCCAAACAAAACAAAAACTTGTTCTTGATTACAAACACCTTCTACTTCTTCCGTCATTTCTACAGTAGCCACAAATTGAGCTTCAACGTTTAGGTGAATTCCTAAAAACAATAACAGTACAATTATATTTTTCATTATTTCTGTTTTTTTTTATTTTTATTTTATTTGAACCTTAAAAAACCTAAGTCATTTCATCCTATGACTCTATAATAGAAATAATCCGTTCAGTAGCACGATCTGGTCTTTAGAAAGATCTAACTCATTTCTCAATACCTTGTATACCCTAGGCTTACTAATTCTCTCCTCCAATTTTAAAATTCGAATCTTATTTTCCACTCCTAAAATTTTCTAAACAAAACCCAGCCACAGACCAAACATCCATGACTGGGCTTCCCAAAAAATATCTTAATCAATAAACCACAACATAAAATGAATTATTCATTAAACACGATTACATTGACATTATTAAGTAAACACGATTGAAGAGATCATTATTAATTGTTAATTAACCTTCACCACCTTCATCCAAGTCCGTTCTCCCTCCAATTCCACCTCCACAAAATAAACCCCAGCCGGACCATCAATCCGCAGATCTTCTGCCCCTCCTCTCAGATTTCGTTTAACTTCCATAACCTTACCCGTCAAATCTACAATCCTGATGTTTAGATTTTCTAGATCGCCAAAGTTTAATCGAAAATCTCCACGCGTTGGATTCGGCAGGATAGACAATTGATCTTTAAACCAAACATCTTCCGTATTTAATACAATAATAAAATTACATTCAGACATGATTGTACAACCGTCTTGAGTGATCATTACACCGTAGTTTCCAGATTCTTCAGGAATATAGCTTTGACCTGTCCCATCAAAAACTGGTTCGTTGTTATTTTCACAATCCACCCATTGATATTCCGCATCAGATAAGTTAGCGGTAATCTCAACATCTACTACCGTGACACTATTATCCAAAGGCTCAAAAACGGTCGTCGTCGTTACCACCGAATCACATCCAATGGAACTAACGAAGGTCGTTACCATAACTCCAGCATCGTCCGGATCACAAGAGGTAGTAAAAATTTCCGTACTGTCGGTTGCCAAAAATTCAGTCGTTATCGTTATAATAGAATCACAGCCATTTGTATTGGTTAAGGTAATTACTTCCGTCCCCACCTCATCTGAATTACAAGTGGTAGCATTAAGAAATATTTCATCCGTCGGAAAATAAACCGTAGAAAAATTGATCACCGAATCACATCCATTAAATGCTCCTCCAACAATCGTCTCTGTAAATTCTGGCGGGACCGTTGAGTCACAAGTTCCAAAATCGAGAAAAGCGATACCATTAGAATTAAAAACCAAGCTTACGTTCACAATGGAATCACAACCCGTATTAACACTGGTCATAACTTCCGAACCTGAAGGATTAAATTCATTATAAGGAACACCATTCACAACTACTTCATAACCATCTCCTTCACATCCCGTATAATTTTCTTGCACATTAATTGAGGGTTCAAAAACCATATCTATCACCACGATAGAATCACATCCATTTACATCAACTGCTTCTAACAACTCCACCCCATTGGGATTTAATTCACTATAAGTGGTTCCATTGACTACCACCGTATATCCATCTCCTTCACAACCAAAATAGGTTTCCGTTGACATACTTTGTGGGAAAAAAGTTAAGTCAACACATATAATCGAATCACAGCCGTTTTCGGAAACCATCGTTTCACATCCAACCGGATTGATCTGATCATAAATAGTTCCATTTACTAAAATACTTTCTCCAAAGCATAAAGTTTCGGTAATAAATTCATTATAGGTGGGTAAAAAAGTTAGATCAACATGGTAAATAGAATCACAACCTTGTGGTGTTTGAAAAACCACCGTACCAGAAGGATTATTTTCATCAAAAACAGTTCCGCCAAGGGTAAAAGTAGCACCTTCACATAATGAATTGACAATCTCTGTTTCAAAATTTCTAAAAATAGTCAAATCAATATCTACAATCGAATCACAATCAACTCCATCTAATATTTCTGTGTAAATACCAGAATCGGTATAGGTAAAACCAGCATCGGAAGTGTAAGATTCACAAGCGATGATAGATAAATTGGTCATACTGGGTTCACAGGTCCAATCCCAAGTGATCGCTAATTCGGGCACAACCCCAATATCTTTACTACCAAATCTGTAAGCAGCACAAGATTGATCTTCTACACCCCGAATCATGATTCCATGGTTTAGGCTTGGATCTCCTAACCAAGATTGAGCCTGCGCCACAAAATTGGCAGAAGATGGGAAAGTAATCGTATCAAAATTCTCGGTGGTAAATCTTGAAGACAACAAAGCTGGATCGAAATCTCCTCCGGGGCTGTCCCAGAAAGCTATCCCAAACATAGCATTGGTCCAGGTAGCATCTGAAGCCGTAGCAGGTCCTCCACTGCCTGATCCCATGGAAGTACCTTCTCCCCATTCTTTAGTTATCGAATAGATTTCTATAATTCCATCCGAATTGTTACCAGAATTTTCAGTACCGAGAGATAATTCAACATCCGTAATGGTGATATTATTTGGCATCCCTGACAGATCGAATTCAACGAGTGCTCGTCGAATATTCCCTTGACAATTCTGTCCGGTAAACAAATGCCCCATGCCCAATGCTTGAGTTCCACTTTCACTAAAAATACTATTGTCTTTGACCGCTGGTAAAACCGTGGTATTTTGTGCATCTAGACTAGTAGAAAAAATTAATAATATTGGAATTAAAGTGGATAGTAGATACATTTTCATGAGCTTATATTTTATAATTTTTCGTAATAGATGAAAGACTTTAATTAGAAACGAAATTAAGTTTATTTTTGGGTTTAAAAAAATCTATTTTTATGATACTGTTCCCTCAAGTGTGTCAGCGGGCTGGGCTTCCTTTATAGCCTGCTCCGCAGTATTGCGGAGATCGAGGTGCGGGCAGGTAGAATGACACACTTTGCTTGACAGTTCCTAATTATCGTTTTGGTTTTAGAATAAAAATATGGAAAAAGAAGCCGCATCTATTTTTGATTTGAAATATTGGGAAGATCAACTTTCCAACGGTAATTTTAATTATCAAGATAAGCAACCTTATCCATATATCGTATTGGACAACTTTCTACCTGATGAATCTGCCAAAACAGCCATGAATGCGTTCCCTGCGGTGAAAGATGACGGATGGATTCACTATCTTCATGTCAATGAAAAAAAACATGGTCTGAATAAATTAGACTTAATGCCATCCTATATTCGAGAAGTCATTCAAACCCTTAATCATCCGGATACCGTCAATTTTATTTCTAAACTCACCGGCATACCAAATCGAAAAGCAGATGAGTCGCTCGAAGGAGGTGGATTACATCAAACCTGTCGAGGTGGATTTTTAAATGTTCATGCTGATTTTACGGTTCATCCTCATAAACGACATTGGAGACGAAGAGTGAATCTCTTAGTTTATCTCAACGAAAATTGGGAGGAATCTTACAATGGACACTTGGAATTATGGTCTCGTGATATGGCTCGATGTGAGAAAAAAATTGCTCCGATTTTTAACCGTTGTGTGATTTTTAATACCGACGAAGATTCTTATCATGGGGTTCCAGAAACAATTTTATGTCCTGAAGATATGACCCGTAAGTCGATTGCTTTATATTATTTTACGGAAGAAGCCGAAGCGCCTACATTAAGATCAACCAATTATAAAGCACGACCTGGCGATGGCTTAAAAGCCATTCCTATTTGGATTGACAAACAATTAATCGCTGTTTATACCAATCTAAAAAGAAGGTTGGGTCTCAATGACGATACCATCAGTAAATTCCTCAATCGGTTTAACCGCAAAAAATGAAAAACCGTCTTGGCCAATACCCGCTTTGGCCGCTAATTATTCTAAGTGCGCTGCTGTTCATTCCATTTTTAGGAGGTGTTAGGCTCTTCGATTGGGATGAAATTAATTTCGCAGAAATTAGTCGAGAGATGCTCGAACTAGGCGACTACTTTCGAGTGCATGTTAACTTTAAACCGTTCTGGGAAAAACCTCCTTTTTTCTTTTGGTGCCAAGTAGCCGCTATGAAAATATTTGGTGTTGATGCGTTCGCTGCTAGACTTCCAAATGCGATTTGCGGACTGCTCACCATTGGTGTCTTATATAAAATTGGAACCCGTTTATTCAATCGACGATTTGGCTTTTTATGGGCCATCGTTTATCTCGGTACTACCCTCCCGCATCTTTATTTTCGATCGGGAATTATCGATCCCATCTTTAACCTATTTATCTTTTTAGGATTATATGTTTTCCTACTTTTTTATTGGAAAAAAGAAGGGATGGCTTCCAATATTAATTTGACTCGAAATCGCTGGACTTATTTATTTTGGGCTGGTTTTTTTGTAGGAATGGGCGTTCTAACCAAAGGACAAGTTGCTTATTTAATCATCTGTCTTTGCTTCTTCGTTTATTGGATTTACCAACGGCTGAGGATGTATATCAACATTCCGGAGTTCTTGTTTTTTACCATCGCTGCTTCTTTGGTCACTTTGAGTTGGTATGGAATTGAAACGCTTTTACATGGACCTTGGTTTATTGTTGAATTTAATAAATATCAGTTTCGATTATTTAGTACACCAGATGCAGGACATAAAGGTTTTCCGGGGTATCATTTTGTGGTCTTATTGGTGGGTTGTTTTCCGGCTTCGGTTTTTGCCATTCGGTCATTTTTTAAAATGCCAAAACCAGCACATGATTACCAAGAGAATTTTTCTCTATGGATGAAAATACTTTTTTGGGTGGTTTTGATTTTGTTTACCATTGTAAAATCTAAAATTGTCCATTACTCTTCGATGTGTTATTTTCCATTGAGTTTTTTAGCGACGAAAGTTATTATTGATATTATTGATGGAAAAATTTCATTGAATCGTTGGATGAAATTTGGGGTTATTTTTCTAGGATCCCTATTTATTATTGCGGTACTTTTGGCGCCTTTTATTGGACAAAATCCAGAGTGGTTATATCCTATTTTAAAAAAACCATTTGCTCGTGGTAATCTGGAAGCGAACGTCAATTGGTCGACCTTATCATTTCTTCCAGGCATTATTTTAGCGGTGAGTCTTTTTCTATTTTTAAAATATAGTAAAACTAAAAAAATAGAAAAGGCATGCTACGCCCTCTTTATCGGAAATGCTTTTTTTATTTTTTTCACCCTGATCTTTTTCATCAATAATATTGAACAATATTCGCAAGCGGCTGCTATGGAATTTTACGAATCCAAAGCCGATCAAGATGTCTATGTAGAACCCCTATTCTTTAAATCTTATGGTCAATTATTCTATGGAAAAAGAAAGGACTTAACGCATCTTCCCGACTACGGGGAACAATGGCTGCTAAAAGGTCCCATAGATAAAGATGCTTATTTTCTAATTAAAATCCATCGAGTTGGACAGATGGAAGCCTACCCTGACGTCAAAGAAATTGGAAGAAAAAATGGTTTTGTTTTTTATCATCGAAAACGCCCAGAATAGAATTGGTCGACCAAAACCGTTAGGAAAGAAGTGGTAAAAATATTTTCTACAGTCAAATATAAAATTATCCTCTTATATCCTCCCTATCCCCTGTTAAATGCTTATTTTTGGCGCGAAATAATTTTACACAACAAGAAGTTATTGAAAAAACAATAAAAACTCGCTTGTAAATCTTTGATTCTCAATAAGTTTTAACCGCTATTTTTCTACAACTTCTAACACCTATCATTTGGGTGAAAAACTATCATCAACATTATGGCTCGAAAAAGAATCGCAATTAATGGTTTCGGACGAATTGGCCGATTAACACTACGTAACTTGTTAGAAGCAAGAGATGTAGAAGTTGTAGCAATTAACGATTTAACTGACAACGCAACTTTAGCTCACCTTTTCAAGTACGACTCTGCTCAAGGAATGTACGACGGAAAAGTTTCATCCGATGAGAAGACGATCACCATCGGTCGTAGAAAAATTGCTGCCTTGACCCAGCGAGATCCTTCTAAATTACCTTGGAAAAAAATGAAGGTAGATGTAGTACTAGAATGTACTGGAATCTTCCGTGATAAAGATAAAGCAGGCATGCACTTAAAAGCTGGTGCTAAGCGTGTTATCCTTTCTGCTCCTGGTAAAGGAGACGGCATCCAAACAATTGTTTTGGGCGTAAATGACAAAGAAATTGATAAGAAAAACAAAATCTTCTCTAACGCTTCTTGTACAACGAACTGTCTGGCACCACTATGTAAAGTGATCAACGAAAACTGGGGATTCAACATTGCCTCTATGACCACTACACACGCTTATACTTCTGATCAAAGAATTCAAGATGCTCCGCACAGTGATATGCGTAGAGCAAGAGCGGCAGCTTTTAACATCGTTCCTACTTCTACTGGTGCAGCTAGTGCCGTTGGAAAAGTTTATCCTGCGGTAGAAGGTAAGATGTTTGCCATGGCTTTCCGTGTGCCAATCATCACAGGTTCTATCGTAGAATTAAATGTACAGATTGACAAAAAAGTTACAGCTGATCAAGTAAACCGTAAGTTTGCCGCAGCAGCGAAAAAAGAACTAAAAGGAATTTTGGAATATGCCACTGCTCCACTAGTAAGTTCTGATATCGTTGGTAACAAACACTCTTCTATTTTCGATAGCTCACTTACACAAGTGAAAGACAATATGTTGAAAGTAGTAAGCTGGTACGATAACGAAGCGGGTTACTCTGCTCGTCTTTCTGACTTTACAAGAAAGATCGCTAACTTGAAATAATTAGTAATCTTCTAGAAAAATATAAAATCCCGTAGCCCTCCGCTATGGGATTTTTTTTTGTACCTTTCCTTCCCAACGAATGACTCCGTAGGAGTCAAACACATATAAACCAAAAAAATACACGTTACAAAAACGACTCCGTAGGAGTCACATGTAACACGTTACACGACCGACCTCGTAGAGTGTCGCACCACGATTAAAGAACAAATAAACAGAATCTTTGAGAAAGTTAGAATTCAACGATTCAACGATTCAACGATTAAACGATTAAACAATTCAACGATTAAACATCTCAACATACCTTGAAAATACTACACTTTTCCGATACACACTTAGGTTTTAACGACTTGGACAGAGTTGGTCCAAACGGCGTCAATCTTCGAGAGCAAGATTTCTATGACACCTTCACCTATGTGATTGATCAAGCCTTAGAAATCAAACCAGATTTAATCATTCATTCTGGAGATTTTTTCCATCGTCCTTCTCCTCCCAATCGTCCGATGATTTTTGCCTTAGAACAGCTGAACAGATTGTCCGATGCCAATATTCCAATCGTTGTCATTGCAGGTAATCATGAGACTCCAAAGACTATTTATACCAGTCCAATTCTAAAAGCATTTAAAACCATCAAAGGACTTTATCCGGTCTTTGGTCAAAACTATCAAACCTTTGATTTTGATAACCTGACAATTCATGGTCTTCCGCACATCAATGATGAACGAGTCCTACTGGAGGAGATGGATAAAATAAATCCAATCCCTGATAAATTTAATATCATTCTACTCCATACTTCTATTGGAAAACGATATATCATGGAGGAGTTTGGCGAACAACTCTACCCTCCTGAACGCCTCGAATTGTTAAATAAATTTGATTATGTAGCACTAGGACATTGGCATAATTTCCAAAAGGTAAGCATCCTTGAAAAAGCTTGGTACGTCGGCTCCACCGAACGTATGAGCGATACCGAAGCTGGAAAAGAAAAAGGGTTTTGTGTCATAAATTTAGAAAAAGGAAAAGTGGTAGAACCCGTTTTTCATCCAGTTCCTGCTCGCCCTTGGTTTCGGTTTGATTTAAAAAAATGTGAAGATAAAACCGTAAAAGAAATCGAAAAAGAACTGATAGAAATGGCAACGACCCATCCACATGAAGGAGCCATTATTGGTTTGTATTTTCACCAAATTCAAAACCTACAAAGTATTGCATTGACTCAAAGAAAACTAGAAATGATTTTTGCAGATGCCTTACAGGTACATGCGAAAAGAATTTTTTCTGTCTCAGATCGCAACCATGATACCCAACGTTGGTCAAACTCAGGAAAGTCTACCACCGAATTATTGACCGACTTTATTCGAGAACAAACAGAGGATAAAGCGGATAGCTTAATTAAAAAGGCAAAGGATTATTTTGATACTTGGGAGAAAAGGGGGAAGTGATTTTTGTTGATTTGTTTATTTGTTTATTTGTTTATTTGTTTAAACATATCTAAAATTGTAAAAAAAACAATAATTCTATGCTAAAAAAAGGAGAATTATGGGTT
>CALKJE010000035.1 GCA_937995675.1 uncultured Saprospiraceae bacterium | reverse complement strand
GTGGCAACAATCTCTATTTTTTTATGTCTAGATATTTTTTCTAATCCAGGGATATCCAATGGATAAGAACGATCAGCGTATTCTTGTAGGTATGCAAGATTGATATATCCTTCTTCTGAAAAGATATTTTTTAAACCCATAAACTCGGTATCAGCAATAATCTTTTTGGTAATCTCGTAAGTGGCTTGATAGGTTTTACTCAAATAGTAGGTCATCGACATCGACCCACCAGACACACCAATATATAAGTCAAACGGATCAAACTTGTTGACCAAAAAGGCGTCTAAAACACCAGCACTAAATACGGTACGCAAGGCACCTCCTTCGACAATAAGGGCTTTCATGATATTGCTGTTTGCTTTTTGCTATTGGCTTTTTGCTTCCCTCAATCGCGTTTTGAGATAAGAACTTGCCTTAGCATTTATAAAAAATCAACAGGTTAGAAATATTTCAGGTACAATATAAATAACTATTTGAATCTTGATATTATTGTCATCTTTTTTTTGAAGAATACTGCGATCCCGCTGGGATCGATTCCGCTATTTACGGATAATTTTCTAACCTACTGTGATCTCTCCGAGATCAGATAAGTTAGAAAAATGGCTTTCATCGCCTATTAAACATGACCAAATGTCATCAAATAAATTAGTTGTTTTTTCATTAAAAAATACCACAGCAGAAACATTACTCATTAAACCCATTCTTCATTACCCATACCACACTTCCCAAGTTCATCAACTTAAATCCAATCTGCAACAACACATACACCTGTCCTATCAAAAATAAAATCAAAGATGGTATTCCCATTCGATGAATAAAATTATCTGCTATTCCATACAAGATACTCGTCAAAACAAAGAGTACAAATAATAGTAGATATAACCCAAAAGTGATTTTTATATTTTTAATGACAAACTTAAACGCACCCCAGAAGTCTTGAAAAACCAAACGTCGATTATTCTTAACTACCATTACCTTGGCATAATCATGTACCATAAAAAAGAAGAGTGCAAAAAATCCATAGAGAAAAAAACAGAGCTTGGCTCGAAAAAAAATAGCCGCTTCACTCGTGAAATAATCTAAGCCACCTTCTACCGACCAATTAAAAATTGACAAAAACAATCCTACAATTGCCAAATGAATCAATATAAAATAAGTAGACAATCGTAAAAGCCTCCAAAAAAATTTTCCACAACCTGTCCAAAAGTTTCCTAGTCGATGGAGGTCGGTTTCTATATTTATTAATCGAGTCAAAATTCCTCCGGTCAGAAAAATGTATAAGAGAATAAAAAGAATTCCTACGACTACCGTCTGCGTACTTAATAATCTCAAAAATTCAGGATACTGATTTAGAAAATCATTTACCAAGGTAAAATCAAATCCTCCAATCAAACGATCGGTTGCTTTTGTAAATTTCAGTTTATCACCTAAGTAAGATAACAACGGCACCACCACCAATCCTGCAAAAAGCAAGTTGACCAAATAGAGCAAACTCCACAATTTTATATTGAGGGAAGTCAGCTTAAACCCATATTTTAAGGCGTTGATTATTTTCATTAAATAAAAAAACTAATCCCTTGAAAAACCTGTTGAATACGCATGGCCCAGCTACTTACGTATGCCCAAACTCCGCGCGTATTCGGTTCTACTCTTTTACTATTATTTAAAATATTAATATCCATATAGATTTTCTGCAACGGATCAATCTTCACATATTCTATCCGTACATCCGTATCATAGGTGAGTCCGTGTGTTCGTGCTTTTCCATCCCAACGTTCCCATACCTCACTACCATCTACAAAATGCACCAAAATATCTACTGGCACCTGAATCTCTTCGAGTCGTTCTAAAACCACTTTTGCTTGATATTTTTTTAATGGCTTTTGTTTTTTCACTTTCAAACTATCCTCCCAAATTCCAACGGCAGCCGTAGCCGTTTCACTATGTCGAATACTTCCTACCGCATAATCGCAAGCGCCTGTACCGTAAAGCACAAAATCAAAAAACCAATCCATGTTTTCACCAAATTCAGTTCCGTGCTTTTCAGCAACCACTTCATTGACTACATCAATAAAATCATAGCGACAAGGATGCTTAAATTTCCAACGATGAAAATACGTTTTCATAATCTCATCCATCGTTTCGATGCTGACGATTCCTTCCAAGGTTTTTAACCAGGTAGCTGGCTTCGAATAAAAAAGTGCACGAGGTGAGCCGTCCGGATATTCCCAACCTGCTCGCGTACTTTCAGCTAAATGAATATTATCCATCCCAACATAGCGACTCCTAAAAAATTCCATCGCACCCATCCGCACGGAGCGCAGATCAATCACCGAATTTTTTACACCATAAGCATTATCCAAAATACGCGACTTCCAATAAGAAGTAAAACCTTCGTCCATCCACGCTTCTTCAAATTCGTTGGTCGCCACCATCATCATAAAATATTGGTGAACAAATTCATGAATCACAAAATATTCTGGAGACCGTAACCAATCTGGAAAACCATACATTCCCGGTGCCGTAATCAGGGTAGGATATTCCATCGCCCCTGCATTGATCCCATGAAACGGTGGAACAACGATCGTCAGTTTTGGAAAAGGATAAGGCATCAGACGTTCACCAAGATAATCCATGGCATGCTTGGCCGATTCAAGATAGCGATAGGTACAACAGCTATATTCTTCGTTGATAAATAGTTCTAACTCAACACCTAAATGTTCGTCTTTGACTACTTTAAATTTTGGGGAAGCCGTCCAAGTAAAATCGATGATATCTTCTCCATGAAAATAATGAGTCTTTGTTCTATCTGATTGGTCAATAACTTTAGTACGCGTACCAGATGCACCTACCAAAAATTCAGATGGCGCATTGATACTAACATTATAATTACCGAAATTAGAATAGTATTCTGTCGTCGGATGATATTGATGACAATTCCATTGTCCCGTTTTTGCAAAACGCATTCCAGCTGGTTCGTAAACACCAATTTTAGGAAACCACTGTGCTTGTAAATAAAAGTCTTTACTATAACCAGTACGGATTTTTATTTGAGGAATTTTAGCGGTCCAATCTAAATTTAAGACAGTTTTTCCACGAGGTAAGATCGGTTCTAGTAAAACTAATTCAACCACTGTTCGGTCGTCTGCATTATCATCATCGGGATGAATATATCGTAGCTGACTAGCAAGATCTTCGCCGTTTCCGACTTTTATTTTATCAATATTAATCCAACCCCAATCCGCTTCAGTCATTTGCTCTATATTAGGAAATCGTCCCGTTCCATAGCTTTCGCGATAGAAGGTTGATTCTGAATTTTTAAAAGCATTTAAATATAAATGAAAAGGGATGGTATGAATGGTATCGTCAGATGGATTTTGCCAATAGATGGTTTGGGTAGCATGTAATTGATGACGTTCCACATCTAGTTTGACCTCAATATCATAGCTAGCGATTCGCTCAGATAACGGCTCTTCAAACCATGTATCTTGCGCTAAGACGATTGACTGCCCACACAAAAACAATGTAATTGTTAAAAAGAAGCAAACGCTACCGGCATATTTGTCCATTAATTCAATATTCACTTAATCGATATCGGATATTTGTCAAATTCGAAAAATACCTAGTGTGGAAAACACTAAATTCTAATATATTTAATTTTAGCTACTCTAGTTGCTTGTTTTTCAAATTCAAAAACAACTCCAAGCGCAAAAGCAAAAGCAATTAAATGAGGAAAAATGCCTTTGAAAAGGAAATAATTCTACCACACAGAACTAACTACAAAATGACAGAGAAGGTAACTCGTCAAGAAAACACGATTAAAGTGTTTACCCGCCTGTTGTCGGACAAGCTTTTGATTTTGAAGTTGCGCTTGCGCTTAAAAATTTTCGCCTTATTAATTCAGCACCAGAAACATTTTAATTAATACCAGCCTCCACCGTAGCCTCTTCCAGGCCAAGGAATTGCGTATAAAATTGCCAAGAGTGCTAAAAGGTAAGGTATAAAAGCGGCTTTAAATTTCACTTTATCTCCAATTAGCTTTTTAGAACGAATATTTCCAATCGTGATTAGAATAATCGCTATGATCATCCAAGTCATATGTTGGGTCATAAAAAAGCGTGTCACTTCATTCATTCCTCCTTCTCCGATTTTCATTTTAGGACTCATAAAAACCAGTCCTATTCCAATCAACAACATAATATGAGAAAAGATCATGGTAAACAGATTAAGTTTTCGATCTTTTTCAGTGAAGGCTTTGCCCGATTGCCATTTCATACCATTATTGACTACGGCTAAAAGGAGTAAAATAAGAACGATCCAGCGAAGGCCAGAATGACTGTGGAGTAGCATTGAATACATAGTAATGAGGGTTTTAGATTGAAAAGGAAAGATAAGGTATTTTTGGAAATATTCTTAGAAAGCTTCATTATAAAAGAAAGAACAAATAGGGAATTTCTCAAATACTTAAATGATTTTTATACTTTTACAACAAAGTTGTTCTATATAAGAACATCAGAAATTAGATTAATTATGAAAAAAAGTATCTACGTTGCCGCGACGGGTCAACACGTCGGAAAAACTACTTCTACTTTAGGTCTCACCGCTGCGCTTAGCAGTCTAGATCTTCAAGGTGTAGGTTATTGTAAACCGGTAGGTCAAGAAGTAAAGGATTTTGAAAATCTAACAGTAGATAAAGATGCGTTTCTTTTTTCTAGAATTATGAATTTTGAGCTTTCGCAAAAAATTCATAGTCCGGTAATTTTAGGAAAAGGAGCAACTACCGATTATTTGGATGATCCATCTAAATACCCTTATCAAAAAAACATTTTAGAAGCTGCCGATTTTTTACACCAAAATAACGAAGTGGTTGTTTATGAAGGAACGGGACATCCTGGTGTCGGTAGTATTGTGAATCTTTCGAATGCAGAAGTCGCAAAACTCTTAGATGCAAAGGTAGTCATGGTCGTAGAAGGTGGCGTTGGAAATACCATTGATAAGCTCAACATGTCACTGGCGCTATTTCGTGAAAAGAACGTTCCGATCATTGGCGTGATTGTCAATAAAGTTTTACCAAAAAAAATGGATAAGGTAGAGCATTATGTTGGTAAAAAATTAGAACAGATGGGCATTCCACTTCTTGGTCTATTGCCTTACGAAAAACGGATGTCCTATCCTATCATGTATACCGTCAAAGAAGCCATCAAAGGAAGAAGTATTTCTCATGAAAAAAAATTACTTAACAGAATTGAAAAAATTATTCCTGGCTCGCTAGTTTACGATGTAGAAAACATTCATAAATGTAGTAACCAGCTATTGGTTGTTAGTTATAAACGAGCCAATGAATCTATCCGAACCGTACAGATGGTTTCTGCTAAAATGGGTAGAGAAACTTGTCCGCTTGCAGGTATAATTCTTACCGGTGAAGGACGACTTAATCCAGGTCAAGGAGAACACCCAACCATCGACATGGAATATATCGACAAACATCAAATTCCTGTTGTCTCTACCAATCTCGATACGCTCGGTGCTTACACCAAGATCAATCAAATTGAAGTAAAAATTAATACAGATACTCCTTGGAAGGTACGACGAGCCATTGAACTTATCAAAAATCACGTGAACCTAGAAAAGGTGATGGCTTCTTTTAAATAAAAAATCCGGGCACGCTATTAAAGGTCGCGTACCCGAATCAATTGTTCTACCTCATTAGTAATAATGATTAGACTACTCAAATTCTTATTGCTTCATTATTTTTCGATTTTTTATGCGTGTTCCATTATCCCAACTAAGCCAATAAATTCCAACAGGCAACGCTTGGAGGTTAATTTCTTTGGTTTGGTTTCGTTCCAAACTCCAAACAGACACCAGCTGGCCCCGACCATCAAAAAGTTCTAACTTAGTAGCGATTTCTGATTCTAAATAAAGTAAGTCTATTACCGGATTAGGATAGAATTTCACTTTATCTGAGGGGTCAAAATTGACAGATACAATTTTAGAATAATCATAAGTCCCATCTAGATCTACTGATTTTATTCGATAATAATTATAACCAATAGAAGGATCCTTGTGTACAAATTGATAATCCTTTAAACGATTGCTAAAC
>CALKJE010000034.1 GCA_937995675.1 uncultured Saprospiraceae bacterium | reverse complement strand
TCGTATTCGTTGGTACAGCTGGTTGGAAGAATCCTGCATCGATATCATCATTGGGCGCACTTGGATCAAACGTAAACGTAACCGTATTACCTGTCGCAGGATCTACATCACTATCTGCTGTATCATCTCCTCCTATATCTTGTGGTGAAACACTAAAAGTATTTCCTCCCGTATTCGTCGTCGCATCAAAATTTATATAATAGTCTCCCGCTGGTACACCTGTGAAAATATATGCTCCACTCGCATCCGTCGTAGTCGTTGCGATTAGCACATCATTATTATCATAGAGATTTACCGTTACTCCTTCGATGCCTGGTTCTCCTCCATCTTGAATTCCATCTTCATTTAAATCTTCGAAAACAAAATCTCCAATCGTATTCGTTGGTACAGCTGGTTGGAAGAATCCAGCATCGATATCATCATTGGGCGCTAAGGCATCGAAAGTAAACGTAACCGTATTGCCTGTCGCAGGATCTACATCACTATCTGCTGTATCATCACCGCCCATATCTTGTAGAGATCCAACATAGGTATTTCCAGCTGTATTCGTCGTCGCATCAAAGTTTACATAATAATCACCCGCTAAGATATCATTGAAGACATAAGCCCCCATCGCATCTGTCATCGTCGTGGCGATTAATGAATCACTACTATTAAATAGACTAATTGTGACGCCTTCTATTCCGTTTTCACCTACATCTTGGATTCCATCTTCATTTAAATCTTCAAAGACAAAATCTCCAATAGAATCCATATGTATGATTGGCTGAGAAAATCCAGCATCCATATCATTGTTCGGCATGGTTGGATCAAATGTAAAGATCGCCGTGCTACCAGTGATTGGATTTATATCACTATCCAGATCATCTGCACCGACACCTGGTGGCGAAGCGTTATAAGTATTACCAGCAGTGTTCGTCGTAGCATCAAAATTAATATAATAATCACCTGCTGCCACACCTGTAAAAACATAAGCTCCCATCCCATCTGTAGTTGTAGTAGCGATTAACACATCATTATCATCAAACAAACTAACCGTCACACCTTCAATTCCTGGCTCACCCACATCTTGGATTCCATCTCCATTTAAATCTTCAAAAACGAAATCTCCTATCGTATTGGTAACAACATTAGGGATTAATCCAGCATCAAAATCAAAATTATTTGAATTGGTGATAGAAAAATCAGCCGTCTGTCCACCAGCATCGGTATCACTATCTAGGTCATCCGTTGTTGCATCTTGTGGACTAAAATTATAAGTTGAATAATTTGAATTATCAAAGAATAGGTAATAGTTTCCGGGAGGTACATTATCAATTTGATAAGCACCGGAAGCATCTGTTGTTGCACTTCCAATTAAAGCATCCGTCACTGCATCCGCTAGGAAAACATCTACGCCGATTAAGCCTGGTTCTCCAGCATCCTGAATTCCATTTCCATTATTATCTTGCCAAACGAAATTTCCAATACTAAAAATAGACAGTTGGAAAAATCCAGCATCAACATCTAAATTATCTCCGTTGAGTGGATCAACAATAAAAGAAGCAGTCTGGTTAGTAGCCGGATCAATATCACTATCAAAATCATCTGTAGTTGCATCTTGAGGAGAAACATCTAAGCTATATCCATTTGTATTCGTCGACCCATCAAAACTTAAGTAATAGTTTCCAAATACCGTATTTGGGAAACTATATAGTCCCATAGCATCCGTAGTAGTCGTATTGATTATTGCACCATCGGCAGCATTATGTAGTGTAACAGTTACGCCTTCAATTCCGGCCTCACCGACATCTTGAATACCATCTTCATTCACATCATCAAAGACAAAATCTCCAATAGTCATAACTGGAATAAATCCAGCATCTGTATCTATGTCGTTACCAGTAGTTGGATCGAAAGCAAATACAGCTGTCCGACTTGCTATTGGATCAATATCACTATCAAGATCATCTGTGGTAGCATTGATTGGTGTACCTAGGAAGGTATTTCCATCGGTATTAGTGGTAATATCAAAACTGACAAAATAATTACCCGTTGTAACACCTGTAATGGTATAATTTCCACTAACATCTGTAAAAACAGTATCTAGTGGCGTTCCAACATTGTCATTTAAAACAACCATGACACCACCAATTCCTGGCTCCCCTGCCTCTTGAATACCGTTACCATTATAATCAGCAAAGACAAAATCTCCAATCGAACCTGCTTGGATAAATCCAGCGTCCATATTGGTATCATCTCCTGAAGTTGGATCAAAGGTAAAGGTTGGTGTAAAACCGGTAGATGGATTGATATCACTATCTAGATCGTCTGTCGTTGCATCTTGAGGAGCAAAAACAAAACTATCGCCATTTACATTTGTGGTTGGATCGTATTCAATATAATAATCACCTGGCGGTATTCTATCCAAAGTATAGTTTCCGTTGGCATCCGTCATCACGGTAGCTACGATTCCATCTGTATTGGCATCGTAAAGGTTGACGGTTACCCCTTCAATTCCAGGCTCCCCAACATCTTGAATACCATCATTATTTAAATCATTAAAAACAAAATCTCCTATGTCTGCGACCGGAACTAATCCTGCATCAATGTTTAGCACATCAAAGCCAGCAGTCCCCATAAAATCTGGTGTCTGTCCAGCTGAATTAGCATCACTATCTAGATTATCCGATCCAATATCCGTTGGACTAAAAGCATATTGTTCACCAATTCCAGTCGTATCAAAAATGATATAGAAATCACCGGAAGTTAAACCAGTAAACATATACATACCCATATTATCCGTTGTGGTGGTATTGAGTAGCATATCGGTATTGGCATCGTAAAGATTGACCGTTAAATTATTAAAACCTGGTTCACCAATTTCTTGAATACCATTATTGTTATTATCAATCCATACAAAATCTCCAAAGGTTCCATTGCAATCACTTACGGTAATAGTACTAGTTCCTGTTCCAAGACAACCGTTTCCATCCGTATAATTATAAGTAATTACATGATCACCGGCACCAGCTACATTAGGATCGAAAATTCCACTAGCACCATTTGTTATTCCAGTGCCACTAAACGTTCCACCCGCTGGTGTCGCGTTTAAAATAGTGGCAGCATCAGCAGAACAAAATGGTCCAGCCGCAGTAATTTGAATATTTGGTACGGGTACAATAATATCTGTAAAAGCACTATTACTACAGCCATCTGGATGATGAAAAACATATTGAATAGTATTGGTTCCTGCCGTGGCGACACTTGGATCAAAAACACCACCCACAGTATCTGTAATTCCAACTCCATAAAAGAGTCCTCCTGCCGGAGAACCAGTAAGTACTACCGGCGGATTAGATCGACAAAAAGGTCCAGCACTGTTTAATACAACAGATGGAATTGCTCCTACGGTAATATCTGCCGTAGCCGTTTCGCTACAATTCTGTGCATTTGTAAAAGTATAAGAAATCGTATGGGTTCCCGGTCCTGCAACTCCTGGATCAAAACGACCATTTATTCCATCGACAATTCCTACTCCAGTATAAGTTCCTCCTGCAGGTAAACCAACTAGAAGTGTATCAGGATCGGTTACACAAAATGGACCGATAGGATCTAAGGTTACGGTAGGTGAAGCCAGAACCGCTACATCTAAAGTAGCTGATCCAGAACAACCATTTCCATCCGTAAAATTATAGGTAATTGTCGTCACACCTGTTCCTGCTATTGATGGATCGAAAGTCCCTAATGCACCGTCTGTAATTCCAGTTCCACTAAAGGTTCCACCGCTTGGAGTTGCGGTAATGTTTTCTGGCGCTTGCATAACACAGAAGGGTCCAGTATTACCAAAAGTAATACTTCCACTACCGGTTACATTAACAAACGTACTATCTACATTGGTACAAGTTAAGGCATCTGTTATCGTCACATAGTACATACCATTATCGGCTGCAGTAGCATTTAAGATTGTTGGATTTTGTATGCTTCCTGCAGAGAAAGCCGGCCCTTGCCAGTTCCAATCTACGGCAACTCCACCATTCTCGTTTAGCATTATATCCGTGCCTTCACAGATAGGACTATTACTAGTAATAGATACGTTAGGAGCAGGAGAAATCGTTATGATAATTTCTTCGAATGGACGACAGTTGATATCTCCAGTAACTGGATTGGTAATCGCATAAATGAAATAGTCTTCAGCTGAAGCCGTCCCATTCAGCGGTAAAACAATATCATTGATAATTGCTAATCCGCCTGAAGGGGTAACCGTGTCTAAAGGTATTCCTCCACTGTACATATCCGAACCAGTTTGTTGATCCGCAAAATATACGAACGCAATCGCATCTGCATCTGTGGCATCTGTTCCAACTTGTAGACTAGTAATGGTATCACCAGAACAAATCGTTTGTGGAGCAGATGGGTTATTAATCACCGGACAATCTAAGACACTAAAACCTGTCGCTAAATCATTGGTGTTCATTCCACCACCACCAGTGTTAAAAGCTAAATATGGATAGCCATCTACACTAGGATTTACACCATTTGCGATGATGGCATCTGAATCGTGTAATTCAGCAGTTAGACCACTGGTATTATTTGGGAAAGTTAAACTTAACGAATCTTGAATAATTCCAGTCGTTGTATTAAAATCACCATTGGTTCCAATCGCTAAGTAATAATCTGTAAAATATTCTAAGTTGTTATTAAAACAGAATCCACCATTAGCATCCGTAATTGTGGTACCTACAGTAGTTCCATCTGTCGCCAAGAGACTAACCTCAATTCCGATAAGGCCAGTTTCACCAGCATCATAAGAACCATCATTATCACTATCCATCCATAGATAACTACAGATCTCTACGGGTGCAGGTTCTTTTAATAATTCAATATCTCCTAATCCACCACCTTTAACAGCGTTTCCATTTCCACCAGGGAAAGTAGTTGTCTGATAAAGCAGATAACCATCAGCACTTGTTCCATCATTATTATTAAACATTTTAACTCCACCAGAATTGAAAGTACCATCGATTGGGTTCATCACCGTTACGATTGCATCATCAGTTCCATGTAAAATAGCAATCGCTCCCATCACCGTTTCGAAGTGATCAGGAGTAATTAAATCTCCACAATAATATTCTCCGCCGTTAGGTCCTTCTCCGTTTGCACCACAACCACCACCGTTGGCCGTCGTTCCAGCGCTTTCTAAAACAAAGCTACCAGCATTTGGACTTGCACGTAACAATTCTCCTCCGCTAATCACTGTTTCAGATTGTGTATCTGTTAGATTTCTTTGAAAAGTAAATTTCTGTAAAGTATATCGATCTGTAAAGGCCATAATCATAGAGCCATCTACATCAAAGTCTAATGAACTCAAAAGAGGACTAGGACTACAATTTTCAAAATCTCCATCGTAAGTAGATATCCAAGGTTCCCAAGCTGTACAACTACCTCCTACCACTTCTCCTCTAGTATAATCGAGCGGAAAAGTAGCCAAAGCAGTATTCCAAGTACTCGTCGCTAGATCGTAAGCATAAACGGTCGCTGACAAATCTAATGCGGTCCCTCCATTTTCTCCACTACAAACAACACCCGCATAAATCTTACCTTGATAATATTTTAATCCAAAAGGACGACTTGCTCCAAAAGCACAACCAGGTGATGGAATCAATCCTACAGAACTCACCTCACTCATCGTTGGTAAAGTTCCACTTGCATTATAAGCTGTGAGATCAATCGCTACAATTTCTTTGTCATTTAGGTTGACAACATAAAGGGTTTGTCCATCATCAGATATATCTAGATCACCCATTCCCATTTTACCAGGCGTATCAAACATTAACGAATCCGATTCTGGCACATCAAAATCAATCGCAAGATTTCGAACAGGTTCTGTTCCTAAGTTAATGCCCATGGCATCCAAATCAACTAAGGTAGTTGTAACTGGAGTAGCACCACTATAGTCTACCGCATAAATTCCTCCTATCCCTAAAGGACCTAATCCGACATGTCTTTTCATCATGGCGGAAACAAAAGCAACTTCTGTATACGGATTATAGGCAAGCCCCCACGTCGCACCAATTTCAGACATTAGTACATCTTTATCGGGCTCCGGCATGGTACCTGTTCGACCGTAAGGAAAGGTTACCACAGCATCTAAAGTACCGCTGGTTCCTCCTCCCAATGGATCACCAGGAACATAACAATTTACGATCACTTCGGGCATGGCTTGTGCGTAATCAGTTGGATATTGCACTCCAAGATTGACTCCACAATCAGCGGCATTCTCAATTCTTACAATCTGATTATTGGAAACGTCAGTCGTTGCTTCCAAATAAGCATCAGACCAAGTAAATTCAACTCGCACTGGATAAGCAGCCGGAGTGATCCACCAGTCTCCTCGAAAATCAGTCGTGGTGGTCTGGACCACATCGTTGACGTCAGTAACGGTCACTGTGATTCCAGGTAGACCAGACTCGTTAGCATCCATGACACCATAGACGTTCACTCCAGCCAACCCATTTGCAGGGAGTTCCCGAAAAACGGTACCACCAATATCGCCCGGCATACACTGGCCATACAACGAATTGCTGAAGTAAAAAATAGAGAGAATTGACATGGCAACGGTGTACCATAATTTCTTGCATAGACGTCTGCCCATGAGATATATTTTTTTGTGAAAAAATGCGGTATGTATTCAATGGAAAATGAAATACAAGCAAACGGTAATCAGACGATCTTTAGATAAGACAGGGGGATTTCGCGCTTAATTGCAGGGAAGCCTAACCAAAAGATAGACTTCCACATAGGGCATAAGACAAAACTTATACCAAATCATTATAAATTTCACATATATTAACAATAAAAATAAAAAGCGCCAATCACAGTACTGCGATTGGCGCTTTTCTAAAAATACGCTATGACAATTAATTTCTATTTCTCATATTCTACTCGAACATCTGTACGGTTAAATTTTGTCACCCGCACTTCGGTTCTTCGATTTTGCTGATGTTCACTTTCTGAACAAGTTACTCCATCAGCACATTGATTCTTTAGGCGACTTTCCCCAAATCCT
>CALKJE010000033.1 GCA_937995675.1 uncultured Saprospiraceae bacterium | reverse complement strand
GATTTCTGTTGCCAGAGATAAGCGATGGTTGAATCTTTTGCCAAGCCTTTATCAATCTCGGCTTGCCATTCTTTGGAAAATAAGCCTTTGGTCCAAGCACCATTTTTCAGGTGTTCTTCGATAATGGAATCTTGGTTGAATTTATTTGGAATTGGTAGGTTTTCAGAAGATACATGGACAGGAGATTGGACAGATTCTTTTTGCGTTTCTGTAGCGCAGGAAATGATCAATAGGAGAAAGAAGAAGAATAGAGGATTTTTCATAACTTGCTTTTTGGGGTTTACACCGTGGAGGAAAATTGGTTCAATTTCGGGACAGTTCAATAAACTGTGTCAAAATAAATTTAAAACTTCAAAAACAACTTCAACCTCAACCTCAACCTCAAAACGAAGACTTGTAATCGACTGATATGCAGGTTGATAAAAAAATTTCTTTTACGTTAAAGAGAAATTTGAAATTGTTTTTGAGGTTGACATTGCGCTTGAAAAACACGAAATCTAAAACAGTCCCCAATTTCTATCTACTTTTCCAATTTCAATAGTTCTAGCTAATAATCAATATACGCCACCTTCACCTCGTCCGTCAACCAAACTCCATTTTCAGAAAGATAAAATTCAGCTCCTGCTTTGTGCATCTCTAAAGCTCGTACGTGAAGGATAACCACTTTCCCGTGACGCTGCCCTACGTTCGTAGCGGTGTCTAAGTCAGCGCTTAAGTGTACGTGATGACGATTGCGTTTTTGGATGCCGGTAGCGAGGATACTTTTTAGAAATTTCTGGGCGGTTCCGTGATAGAGAATCTCAGGTGGCTCGGTAGGTTTAAAGCCATGATCTATTTGAATGGAATGTCCTTGGTTGGCTCTAATTTTAGTTTGATCGTCGTTAAGTGCGAAACGCTTTTTGGGGTTGGTAGCAACGACTTCTTCGAGGATTTTTCGACTGACCATCAGGCCATGTGCATTGAGTTTATCGATGAGCGGATTGACTTCGGCCCAACCTTGTGGGTCTAATTCTAAGCCTATTTTTTCAGGGCGATGCCGGAGTACTAGGCTAAGGAATTTACTTATTCGGGTATGGCTTGGTTTAGGTTTCATACCATAAGAACGTAGAAATTTGGAAAATAATTCCAATGGTGCGTTTTTTTTAGAGATGACGTAGAGATGATTCACGTAAAGATGATTCATGAATCATCTCTACATCATCTCTAAAAAACGCATACCTCTTAATACATCAATTTCAATTTCAAATTCTCTTGGACCAGAATCTTTCCAGAGTTAGAAATCTTATTATCCGAATGACTATTATTTTTGGCACCCCAAAGTAAAGCAACCAATTTTACCTGATTATTTGAGAAGATATTATTTGAAATATCCACATTGATAATTCCTCTAGTGTTTAACAAAATTCCGTTAGATTCTTGACTACCACATTTAGTGAAACTACTATTCTGAACTTTTAAATTTCCACCGATAGTCGACTCATCATATCCTCCTCGGTAATAATCAATTACGTTAGATTTTACATTTTCAAATTGACAATTATCAATCGTTAAAAATTCAACATTATAATCTCCTTTGTCATTCGTTTCCTCAGATAACTCAATTCCATTTTGGCAATTTTTAATACTGGTATTCTTAAAAATAATTTCATCAGAGAAACTTTGTTTATAAGCTTTTAGAACATAATTGAAATTGCTAATTTCAGAATCCATTACGGTTACGTTATACAAACTCGACATGTTCTTTTTCAAACTAGCAAAACCATATTGTTGATTCCCAGCAGAAAGTTTTAATCCTTGAATCGTCAGGTCTCCTTTTGGATGCATCTCAAATAACGGTGTATTTGCTTTTCCTGTATAATTAATACTGGATTTATTATCACCATCTTTTGACCGAATGGTAATTGGTTTGTTGATCACTAAGGAATTTGCAACCGCATAATCTCCAGCCGCCAATTCAACAATATCTCCAGACTTCGCAGCTGAAAGCTTTTCCGCTAATTCTCCTGCATTGGCAACCGCATGTGTAACAGGATCAACCGCAGGCTTTTCATCTGAAAACCAAGCAGGTCCATATTTAGATTTGTCTAAAATTCCAGGGTCGCTCGCACTTGTACCAATGGTAGCGCCTACTCCATTTTTATCTTTTCGAAGATTCCCAAATAAGTCTTTTTCAATTTTTTGAAAATCAAATCCAACATATGGTTCCTCGTCTGGTAATCCTTGAGTTACAAAGATTTCATCCGTTATTTTATTTAAAGAAAATGAACTCGTATTGATTCCTTCCACTTTATCAAAAGCGGTATTTTGATTATTAATAAAATTATTTTGGAAATCAATTCCATCGATTTTATCATGTGCCACCAATGGGGTTGGATCTCCAGTTTCATTATAAAGAATATTATTCGCCACCGTGGTTCTGATAGGTTTTGCTGATCGAATTTCAGAAGGCGGTAATACTTCTGCTTGGCTGATATTATTTCCAATTCCAAACTGCAACGGCGATTTACAATTGATCCAAGAATTATAAGCTACCACTACATCTGTTACTTGAATATATCGATTCAATGGTGATTTAGGAATACCATTCATCACAGCCAAAGGACTTCTAAATTCGTTTCCTTTTAGGTTATAAAAATAATTATTGGTGACCCAATGTCCCGTACCGATCAGACGGATACCTCCAACATTTTCATTTCCATCTCCAATAAAATAATTTCCATCCACGGTACAATAGTTTCCATGTCGCGTCACCAACGAACCTTCCGATTTATAAAAAACATTATTTCTAAATTCATTAAAATTGGTCTTACTAGAAATCACTTCCACTTCGCCATTACATTTTTCAAATAAATTATTCGAGACATTCGTATAACTTGGAGAAATAGACGTGTAGCTATCTCCAATTTGAATCGTTTCTCCGCGTGGTCCACCTTTTCTAGGTCGCTCTCCAAAGTGATTGTGAACGATCTGGTGATAATTATTAATACTCTCATTTCCTTTGATATCCACCCGAATTGTTGGGCCCTGATTGGATTTACCTGCTAAATAGCAATTTTCTAAGGTATTATGTCTTCCCCAAAATTCAACCCAATGGTCTTTCGTATCTCGTTGTGGTTGATTATAGTCTTCAATTACGGTATTGGTGACCTTACAATGATGTCCTAAAGAATCCTTATTGATTCGGAAAGTGATGACTGAATTGGTCGGTGTATACCCATTTCTAAAGTATAGACCGTCCACTGCTAAGTATTCTCCAGCAAATTTTAAGTAAGAATTCCCTTCCAAAAAGACTTCTCCTGGCGTTTCTGCTTTTAGGGTAATTAGTTTGTCTGGCTCCCCTTTTCCAACAAAATTAAGCGCTAGATCTTTCCAAACACCATTTGCCATGATGATATGGTCACCCGGCTTGGCTTCGCTGAGAGCAAGCTTTAGTTCATCCGAATTTGTGACTTTTTTGCCACCAACAATGGTCGAAGAACCCTTACAACCGATAAAAAATAGAGGAATTATTAAAAAAAGGAAATTCTTAATCATAGTGAATTATTGAATTGGTTAACCAATATTAGCGCGTCAAATATAGGTTAAAAAGGCAGAATCACCAATTTAATTACGCTAGACGTGAATAAGTTTAAATCCCCACAAGATTTTGGTTAACCAATTTTATCATAATTCAAATACATTTTGACAAAATTTATAAGTCTAATAGCTTCCTTAGGCCAAAAAAAAGGGAATAAGTTGAATTTCCTATTAAAAATATTTTCTAATCCAAATTAAATCCATACATTTGGTCAACCAATTTATTGGTAAACCAATCTTGCTTGGCTTTTTTTCACAGAAAACATATATTTTAAGAGATGCTTGAAAATTTTAACGAAATCAGCGTGGAAACGCCCGTGGATAAGATAATTCGGCAGATTCGCAATCTTATTACTTCTGGACAGTTAAACGCTGGAGATCGACTACCGCCTGAACGAAAGTTGGCCCTTCGATTGGGTGTAAGCCGTACACATGTTAGAGATGCGATTCGAAAGTTAGAGTTTTATGGCATTTTAAAAACACTCCCTCAAAGTGGTACCGTAGTTTCTGGAATGGGAATTACTGCTTTGGAAGGCCTGATTACGGATGTTTTAAAATTAGAAAAAACAGATTTCTCTTCCCTAGTAGAAACTCGGGTAATTCTTGAAACTCATGGGGCAAAATTAGCCGCTGAGAGAAGAACACCAGAGGATATTATCGAAATAAAAAAAGCCTTAGTCGCTTATGAGGAACAGGTAAGAAAAGGAGGATCAGCAGTTGAGGAGGATTTAATGTTCCACTTAAAAATAGCAGAAGCGAGTAAAAATGCTGTTTTAAAGTCGCTCATGCTGATTATTACGCCAGATATCGTTAATAGCTTTATTCAATACCGAGTTTGTGATGAACAAGCCAATAATAAGGTATTTAAAGAGCATGATGCTATATTTCAACACATTATCGAAGGAAACGGAGAAGCCGCGAGCAAAGCAATGGAAAACCATTTAAGAGATGTGGTTGAATTTGGTCAGTCTATGAATACAGATTAGATTAATAAAACTCATTTTCAAATTTTACAATATTCACCTAACTTAAGTACATGTACAAATTAAATAATAGCTTATGACTGGATATTTTCGCACTACTCTGCTTTGCAAAAAGCCTCATTATGCTACGGCATAACTCCGTTTTTTGCGCATTGATTAGCACAAAAATATCCTTGGTCATAATCTATCAATAATTCTGTCCAAGTACTTATCAAATAGAAAAAATGAAAAATTCCAGCTAAAAGAAAGGTGACAAATTCGTCGCCAACTTTTCGTTTAAGCTAAGTTTCATTATCCGAGTTTAGCTCAAATCCTCAGAATATCTAACTATCTATTTACTACTCAGCAATATTCTCTAAGCGCTGCTTTAGGAATGAACTATACCATGTATTCTAAAGAGTTGATACTCTTAGAAGCTTAAGGTCTTACTATAAGACCCTTCAATTTTAAAAAACTAACTATACATATTAAAAGTAACTCACTCCAAATGAGTTGTGTAATGTAAACCAAACTTAAAAATTAAATTATGATTAAAAAGTTAACAAATCTATTCAATGTCTCCAACCTAATGATTCCATTAGTGGTCGTGTTGTTTAGCTGTTCCGCCATTGCTGGAGGAACTAGCCCTATTTTAGAAGCCTCTGCTGCTTGGGAAGTAGACGCTAAAATTACTGGAACCGTCATCTCGAGTGAAGATGGACAAGGACTAATTGGAGTTACCGTACTCGTTAAAGGAACCACCAGAGGAACCGCGACAGATATTAATGGAGAATATAGCATTGAAGCTGACCCTGGAGAAGTTTTAGTATTTTCTTACACAGGATTTAAACCTCAAGAAATAACCGTTGGCAAAGAGGTTACCTATAATATTATTCTAAGGTCTGATGCCGAATTATTGGATGAGGTAGTAGTGGTAGGATATGGTACGCAGAAAAAATCTCACCTGACTGGATCTGTTTCTAAAGTAGAAAATAAAAAACTTGATCAGATTGCAGTAGCAAGAGTTGATGATGCACTAATTGGTCAAGTATCGGGTGTAAATGTTCAAGCAACTAATGCCGAAGCCGGTGCGGCTCCTACTATTACCATTAGAGGATTTGGATCTATTACCGCAGCGACTGGCCCAGCCGTAGTAGTTGATGGAGTTGTAGTGGATCCTGACTTTTTAGGTAACCTAGATATGAATGATGTAGAATCTTTTGAGATCTTAAAAGATGCGGCATCTGCAGCTATTTATGGTAGTGAAGGATCAAATGGTGTTATTTTGATTACGACAAAAAGTGGTAAATCAGGAAAGACTAAATTTAGCTACGAAACTTACATTGGTAGA
Source organism: uncultured Saprospiraceae bacterium (assembly GCA_937995675.1). Lineage (GTDB taxonomy): Bacteria > Bacteroidota > Bacteroidia > Chitinophagales > Saprospiraceae > JALZUU01. The sequence goes on along the minus strand of CALKJE010000033.1, from coordinate 553 downwards.
AAAGAAGCTTTTGGAAGTGATAATTATAGAAAAAGTGTAGCAGAATGGGCAGCATTCGAATTAGAACAAAGTGGAACACTCACCAACAATACTAAATATGCACAACAGTTGGTGGCAGATACTGGAATTGATAGAGATTGGCAAGATGTATTTTTTGATGGTGGAACTATTTCAAGTCACTCCTTTTCTGCTAGAGGTGGTAGTGATAAAACTAAATTTAGTGCATCCTTAAGAACAGTTGGAGATGAAGGTGCGGTAATCACTGATGATTACAGATTATTTTCAGGAAAGTTGAAAATGAGTACCCAAATGTCAGATAGATTAAAATTTGGCGTAAGTGTTACTCCTTCTTATTCTAAAAGACGAAGATTACCTACTTCTATTCATAATCCAATCAGACAATCTCCTTGGTTACCTATTTTCCATACCGAAGAAACGCTTGAGAAATATGTAAATCAAGATGATCCAGATGGTAACAACTACTATCCAAATGTACAACCAGGAGATTATTTCAGAGAAGATCACTTAAAGCCGATTGATATTGATACTACCG